>NZ_JBHSNQ010000156.1:0-9075 GCF_042655065.1 Ureibacillus suwonensis | reverse complement strand
GATCCCTCAAAGACGATGAGGTAGATAGGTCCGAGGTGGAAGCACGGTGACGTGTGGAGCTGACGGATACTAATCGATCGAGGACTTAACCAAAAGAAATGCTTTCAATGCCGTTATCCAGTTTTGAGAGAACAACCTCTCTACAATACATAAAACAAGTCTAGTGATGATGGCAAAGAGGTCACACCCGTTCCCATACCGAACACGGAAGTTAAGCTCTTTAGCGCCGATGGTAGTTGGGGGCTTCCCCCTGCGAGAGTAGGACGTCGCTAGGCTCAAAAAGTCATTACTGACAGAAAGTCGGTAGTGGCTTTTTTTTATTGCCCCCAACTACCAAAGACCGAAGGTCAGCTCGGCGCGATATAGAAGCAGGAACCAAAAAGCGAAACAGCAAACCAATTAGAAGCAGACGAGAAGCACGGGGACCAAGAAGATCAAGGAAGCGAGGCGGCACGGAGCGGAGCGTACTTGGTACGTGAGCACCGGACCGCCGAAGCTGACGCAGAGATTCGCCGGTCAACGTGCTTCGGAGTTAGCGCCGATGGGAGTTGGGGGGCCCCCTGCGAGAGCAGGACTCTTTTTCAAGTGAAATCCATACTGATAAAGACCGACAGTCTATTCATTCTTAATAATGAAGCAGAATTGAATTAAAAAGGTTTTTTTGAAGATGATTTTTTCGAAAATAATGTAAGATGAATACTATAAATTCAATGAAATATTTTATCGATATGCCATGAGGGATATAGGCATGAGGATGTTGAATCCTAAACCCCCCGTAAATCAGTGTTACGGGGGGATTGGATTACTGCATCTATGATTTAAAGCAATGCGATTAGTTATTTCGCAATTTCGATAAAAAGATTTGTTGAAAATCCCGTCTTCCTTGCCTTTCTGCGATTTCCATAATCGAGCCTTTTACATCATGGGAATGAACGGTGATTTCATTCCCCTCTTCATCTCTTTCATACGGATCCAACGATATTTTTGTTGATGGTCAATCGAATAGATGCAAGAATCCAATAATTTCACCAAATGGTTTTTGTCTTTTGATGGAATCTTCATATAGTCATTTTGAAGTGCTGTAAAGAGTTTTTCATAGTCTTCCCTCGTTCTTCTTTATGAAAAAACGGAAAAGAAAAACTTTTTAAATTTACTACTTGAAAAAAATGAAAATATGGTTATAATGTAATCTGTACTCAATAAAATAAAATTTTGTTAAAACCGTTCCGAAGTAGCTCAGTGGTAGAGCAATCGGCTGTTAACCGATTGGTCGTAGGTTCGAATCCTACCTTCGGAGCCATTTTTATTGCCTTTTTTCACCCCAAGATGTCTAAATGCCTTCCTCTGCATTGTTTGATGAATCCTTCCGAAAGTTTTCGTTCCTTATAAACATTTCCCCTGAAAAAACTAAGAATGAAAGTAGAAAAAGCATTTATTTAACAATAAAATAATTTTCCCCATACATAATTCATCTATCAAATGATTTTCTTCAAAAAATATCATATTAAAATAACTTCTTAGTATTTTCCGTCAGTAATTTGGAGATCAGGAAGATTGTAAATGATAAAAAATGTTGAAAAGCAGAAAATTTTAATCATAAAAAAGAAAAATCGGTAATATATAATACAAAACATTTTGTCCATCAATAGTTGATTAAGAATAATAAATTTGAAGGGGGAACTTTGTTGGGGCCGATTTTGGAGATAGAAAATGTTTCATTGCATTTTGGAGGAGTAAAAGCTTTAGATCAAGTTTCTTTTTCTATCAATGAAGGTGAAATATTCTCACTTATTGGTCCAAATGGGGCAGGAAAAACAAGCATGCTGAATTGTATTAGCGGATTGTATCAACCGACGAGTGGATCCATCCGCTATAAAGGAAAAGATATAACGGACATGAAGCCTTATGAACGGACTGCCTTGGGAATTGCCCGAGCCTTTCAAAATATCGCTTTGTTTGCTCATATGTCGGTGTTGGACAATATTAAATTGGGCAGACATACTTTGATGAAATCCGGCGTGTTCAGCGGCGGAATTTATGTTGGAAAGGCTTCAAAGGAAGAAATTGAACATCGCGAAAAAGTGGAGGAAGTGATTGAATTTTTGGAGCTGCAAGACATTCGCCACAAACCGGTGGGAACCCTTCCTTATGGCCTTCAAAAACGGGTGGAAGTTGGACGGGCATTAGCGTTGAATCCGGAGCTAATTTTGTTGGATGAACCGATGGCTGGCATGAACGGCGCTGAAAAGGAAAGGATGTCGCAATTTATCCTGGATATGCACGAAGTCATGAAAACGACTGTGGTTCTGATCGAACATGATTTGGGAGTGGTCATGAGTTTATCTCATCACATTGCGGTGCTGGACTTTGGAAAACGGATAGGGTTTGGCACGCCAAAAGAAGTCAGAGAAAATCCAGATGTTATTAAAGCTTATATTGGAGAGGATACCGTTATTGAAGGGGGAAAAACATGGTAAAAGAGGTGACGTTGCCATTTCTATTAGTAGAACGGGCAAATCAGGATTCCTCTGGAGTCGCTTTAAGGCAGAAACAGTTGGGGATATGGAAGGAAATCACATGGAACGATTATTTAGAAAATGTCAAAAAACTCTCGATTGCATTGCATAAGCATCTTGATTTCAAGGCGGGAGAAATCCTCGCAATCATCGGGGAAAATAAACCCCAATGGTTATATGCCCAGCTCGCAACACAAACCATTGGCGGAATTTCGGCGGGAATCTATCAGGAATCTTTGCCAGAGCAAATCCGATATTATTTAAATGATCTGAAGCCGAGAATCGTTATTGTGGAAGACCAGGAACAAGTCGATAAATTGTTATCCATTGAGAAGGATATCCCGTTTGTTGAACATATTGTCCACTATGATGTTCGGGGGTTGCGTCATTACCAAAACCCCAAATTAATCTCCATGAAAGAGTTATTAAAAATTGGAGAAGAACATTTAAAAGTACACCCTGCTTTCTTTGAACAACAAATCACTTTGCTAAGCGGTCATCAGGAAGCACTCATTTCCTATAGTGCGGCAACCAGCGGAGATCCCAAAGCGGCTGTGTATACCCATCATCAATTGATAGAAGCGGCAAAAAACTTGATTCAACTGGATGAAATGAAAAAAACGGATGACTACTTTTCTTTTTTACCGCTTGCATGGATCCATGAACAAATTATGGGCATCGTAATCCCTATTGTAATAGGGCTAACAGTGAATTTTCCGGAGCGGCCTGATACGGTGATCGGCGATTTAAGAGAAATTGGTCCCCAAACGGTGGTGGCTTCACCAAGAGTGTACCAATCAATCATGTCCAATGTGCAGGTGCGTTTAGAGGGAGCCAGCTGGTTGAAAAGAAAAGTGTATCAATTGTTCAAAAAATACGGGGATAAACGGGCAAAAGCAAAGTTGGAAAAAATCCGCTTATCCGCTTTTGATCGATTCATGTACTTCCTTGGAGATGCCATTGTCTTTAGTGCGATACGTGACCACTTGGGATTTGCAAGAACGAGAAGGGCCTATGTGATAGGAGCGGCTTTGCATCCTGAAGCGTTCTATTTTTACCATGGCATCGGAGTGAATATTAAACAGACCTATGGCGGGACAGAAGTTGCAGGAATTGCCATTGTCCAACGGGATGATGACATCAAAGCAGGCAGTTCCGGAGTGGCGCTTCCGAATACGGAAGTGAAAATTGGGATCGACGGTCTTGTCTATTTGAAAAATAATGCGATCTTCTCCAGATATTTAAAACCGGAACATCAAAGATGGATCGTGGATGGATGGATTTCCCTCGGAGATAAAGGGTTTATTGATAAAGACGGTCATTTATTTATTTTAGACCGGAAAGAAGACGTCATCGTCATGCCGAAAGGAGAAATTTATCCTCATAAAATTGAAAATATCATAAAGTCCAGCCCTTATATTCAAGAAGCCGTTGTAGTGGGAAAAAACCGTCCATTTTTGACGGCGCTCATTAACATAGATATGACTACGGTTGGAAGATGGGCGGACAAACGGCGGGTAATATATACAGAATTTTCTGATTTATCTGTAAATAAAGATGTGATTGAATTCATCGAGCAAGAAATGATAAGGCTGATGGACGAATTGCCGCCGCAAGAACGGGTGAAAAAATTCATCCTGTTGCCCAAACAGTTCACGGCAGATGCCGGTGAACTGACACGGACATTAAAAATCAGAAGGAATCATGTGGAAAACACTTATAAAGATCTTATTGATGCAATGTATTCCAACAATGGGACGGTTCAAGTCCGCATATCGGAAGCGGAAATTCCGTTGCGCATCATTCAATTGGAGAGGAATTTGGAGGTGACTGAGGATGTTCTTATTGCAAATGCTTATTAATGGGATTGTCGTCGGCAGCATTTATGGTCTTGTTGCCTTGGGATTTGTATTGATTTATCGGGCAAGTGGTGCGCTGAATCTTGCAAATGGCGAATTTGTTCTATTTGGTCCGTACATTTGCTTAGTCATCATGACCTCATTAAACGTGCCTTTCCTTGCAGCGTTTATAGGTACGTTAATCTTTAGCGCTGTCCTGGGGTTGGTTGTCGAGCGACTGGTCATTCGGCAATTGCAAAATGCCCCAACCATTTCCGTCATCATGGCAACTCTTGGATTATCCAGTTTACTCGCGGGTGCAGTCCATATTATTTGGGGGCATTCAACCAGAACATTTCCACCGGTATTTCCTCAGACACCGTTAAATTTGGGAGGCATCATCGTCACTCCCGTCTACTTATGGTCCTTTATCATTGTCGTGATTTTGTTGATCGTTTTTTCGATTTTCTTCAAGTTTTCCAAGATTGGACTTGCCATGCGGGCCGTAGCTGACGACCGGCAAGCTGCATTATCCATGGGGATGAGCGTGAAGTTTGTTTTAGCGGTGACATGGATGATTGCCGCAATGGTTGCCGGCATCGGTGGAATTTTGCTTGGAAACATCAATGGAGTCAACCCTACGATGTCTGCCATCGGTTTGACGGTTTTGCCCGTGGTCATTCTTGGAGGTCTTGATAGTGTCATCGGTGCGATTATTGGAGGATTTCTGATTGGCATCATTCAAAACTTGGCAGGAGGCTATTTGGATCCTCTCGTAGGGGGAGGTTTAAAAGATGTAGTGCCATTCATTGTCGTTCTCTTAATCTTAATGCTAAAACCACATGGCTTATTTGGCAGCCGTGGTATTGAGAGGGTGTAATCAGATGAGGAATTTGTTTGTGAGAGAATGCGGAAACTATAAAACTTCCTATAAAAAGGATATGAAGCTCTTTGGTACAAAGAGTGAAATCATAAAATGGCTCATTTTATTGATCATTCTGCTGACATTGCCGCTATATGCCTCCAACTATTGGGTGGGTTTGTTGACGCTATGCGCCATTTCTGCAATTGGCGCCATCGGATTGAACATTTTGACGGGATTTACCGGCCAGATTTCAATCGGAGTCGGCGCCTTTTTAGGGGTTGGAGGATATACAACAGCCATTTTGACAACAACTTATGGATTAAGTTTCTGGATATCCCTTCCTTTGGCGGGGATTGTCACAGCGTTGGTGGGAGGTTTGTTTGGAATCCCTTCACTAAGGCTGAAAGGATTATATTTGGCCATTGCTACACTCGCCGCCCAAGTCATCATTACATTCATCATCAGCCGATGGGACAGAGTGACGGGCGGGACGGCAGGGATGGTATTAAGCCGGCCGGTCATTGGAAATTATGTTCTCACATCGAATGCTTCTTACTATTACTTAACCATCATCATTTTAATGTTGACTGTACTTTATTCGGTAAACCTGTTAAGAACAAGGGTCGGGCGGGCGTTTTTGGCGGTTCGGGACCGGGATATTGCGGCACAAATCATGGGCATCAACTTGTTTTACTATAAGGTGTTGGCCTTTATTATCAGTTCCTTTTTCGTAGGAATCGCCGGTGCATTGCTGGCTCACTACACAATGATTGTGAGCCCGGAACTTTACAATATTCAAGTTTCCATTCAGTACCTCGCCATGGTGTTGATTGGCGGATTGGGAAGCATCCTGGGTTCCATCTTAGGGGCAATTTTCATCACTTTGTTGCCGGTTGGACTCACTTCTGTCGTTGACCTGTTAACCGCCTACATGCCGGATCTTTACCAATTATTCTCCGCCTTCAAAGAATTCGTTTTCGGTTTGGCGATTATTCTCTTCCTAATTTTTGAGCCGGGCGGTTTAGCGCATATTTGGCAAAACATTAAAAACTATTTTAGAGTCTGGCCATTCTCTTACTAAGGTTGATAAAAAATTAATTATATAAAAAACAAGGGGGATCAGATGTTGAAACGCAAAAGTTTATTGGGGTTTTTACTAGGGGTGTTGTTGCTCATTCTTTCAGCATGCGGAGGCCAAGATTCGGCCAGTCCAAGCACTTCTTCCGATTCATCCGGATCCGACGGAAAGAGAACCGTCGTTGTTGGCGGTTTGTATGATATTACAGGAGGTACCGGAGATGTAGGAACCCCTTATGCGGAAGGGGAAAAAGCTTACTTCGAGTATTTGGAAATGAAAGGTGGAGTGGAAGGGCTGAATTTAAAACTAATCGGTAAAGACTACGCTTATCAAATTCCGGAAGCGCAAAAACTTTATCAAGAATTGCGTGACAAGGAAAAGGCTGTTGCCATATTAGGTTGGGGTACAGGGGATACGGAAGCGTTAAGACAACAAGTTGCTTCTGATCAGCTGCCATTCATTTCAGCTTCCTATTCCGAAAACTTGAAAAATATTAAAGAAAGTCCATATAATTTCTTAACCGCCGCTTCTTATTCCGATCAAGGACGGGCAATCCTGAAATGGATTGTTGAAAATCATGAAGGTGACAACCCTCCGACACTGGCGCTTCTTTATAATGATACAGCATTCGGTAGATCACCGATTGAAGATATCAAAGCCTATGCTAAAGAAGTCGGAGTGGAAGTGGTAGATGAACAGGTGATTGATGTTCAGGCAACAGAAGCCCAATCCCAATTGCTGAATATGGAAAAGAAAAATCCGGATTATGCGATTATTCAACAAACATGGGGAGCGACTTCAACCATTTTGCGTGATGCCAAAACATTGGGCATCGATACGCAATTTATCGGTTTAAACTGGGCAGCGGGAGAAGGAATCATTGATATCGTTGGAGCGGATGTTGCCGAAGGATATATGGGCATCCTTTCCCACGCATTTCCATATGAAGATATGCCAGGGATGGCTGAAATTAAAGAGTATTTGGATGCAAAAGGCAAGACGATTGATGATATCAACCAAAAATTTGTACAGGGATGGGTTGCTGCAAAAATAATGGTTGAAGCAATCAAAATCGCTGCTGAAAAATACCCTGATGGAGATTTGACAGGTCCACAAATTCGTGAAGGTCTTGAATCCATTCAAAATCTGGACTTGGGAGGACTTGCCGCAAACGTATCATTTGCACCGGATAATCATGCCGGAACAGAAAAGATTCGTTTGGGTATTGTAAAAAATGGAAAATGGGAGCCGATTACTGATTACTTCAGCCATAACGATTAATAGATGGAGAAAATCCGAAAAGGGACAAAACGACATTGTCCCTTTTCTCTTTAATGTTGATGAAAGGGGATAAAAATAATGCTCCGTGTAAATAATTTGGAAGCGGTATATCAAAAAATGATACTTGCATTGAGAGGAATTTCATTGCATGTCAAGGAAGGCCAAATTGTTGCCTTGCTTGGCAGCAATGGTGCGGGGAAATCCACCACATTAAAAGCCATCTCGGGACTCTTGGCGGCGGAAGATGGGCATATTACAGACGGAACAATAGAATTTCAAGGAGAAATCATAAACAATACTTCACCGGATCAATTGGTGAAAAAAGGAATTTTTTTGTGCATGGAAGGCCGTCGAATCTTCAAAGACTTGACTGTGGAAGAAAATTTGTATGCGGGGGCTTATACAAGAAAAGACCGTTCTGCCATAAAAAAGGATATTGAAAAAATTTACGGATACTTTCCTAAATTGAAAATGCTCGAACATCGCAAAGCGGGATATTTGTCCGGCGGAGAACAGCAAATGTTGGCCATTGGCAGGGGACTCATGGCAAAACCGAAATTGCTGCTTCTTGATGAACCATCATTAGGGATAGCACCGCTTCTGGTAAAGGAAATTTTTGATAATATCAAAAAAATTAATGAAGAAGAAGGGTTGACCATCCTGGTTGTTGAACAGAATGCCAATATCGCCCTTTCCATAGCCGATTACGGTTATATCATTGAAAACGGAAGGGTTGTAATGAAAGGCGAAGCTGCCGCTTTGTTGGAAGATAAAACAATTAGTGAACATTATTTGGGGACAGGGAAAGGCCTTAAAAAAGGCGGAATCTACCGGCGCCGTCAACGGATTGTGTGGTGATTTTGCGTACAGCTACCTTGAAGGGGTCACTTCCTTTAAAGGTAGTTTTATTTTTTTAGAAAAAAATTATATTTTCTATTGCATAGTAAAAAAAATCATGGTAATATAACTCTTGTCTTGCGAAAAGGCGAATGGCCCCTTGGTCAAGTGGTTAAGACACCGCCCTTTCACGGCGGTAACACGGGTTCGAATCCCGTAGGGGTCATTATTTTTTTCTTCATTTTAGGAGGATTAGCTCAGCTGGGAGAGCATCTGCCTTACAAGCAGAGGGTCGGCGGTTCGATCCCGTCATCCTCCACCATATATATTTGGAGGGGTAGCGAAGTGGCTAAACGCGACGGACTGTAAATCCGTTCCCTTTGGGTTCGGCGGTTCGAATCCGCCCCCCTCCACCATTTTATTGGGGTATAGCCAAGTGGTAAGGCAACGGATTTTGATTCCGTCATGCCCAGGTTCGAATCCTGGTACCCCAGCCATTGTTAATCAATAAACTCGGATATGTAGCCCTTCAATGGTTCTTTGTCAAATGGTGTTGGTGAATAAATTTTAGTGACATTATTTGGTAATATGTAATCGGATGGCTTAGGGGAAATTCGAGGTTCCCCTAAGCTGTTTTTATTTTCGCTAAGTTTTGGGTAA
>NZ_JBHSNQ010000155.1:0-8989 GCF_042655065.1 Ureibacillus suwonensis | reverse complement strand
GTGCTAACTTAATTTTAACAGAAGAGGTCCTTATTTTTTATTGAAAAAATGAAAAACAGCCCATGAAATTTCATTCCAAAATTTCATGGGCTGTTTCCATTTTAGAGGGGGTTTTGTCCCAGCCTCTGAATGAAATGATTTAATCTTCTTTCAGCAATGTTTCCACAGATGCATAATCCCGCTGTTGCGCCTCAGCAACCGCCTTGTATACTACATATCCTTTCAAAGTGTTGATTCCTTTTTTCAACGCCTCATTTTCCAAGCAGGCTTGTTTATAGCCTTTGTTGGCAATTTGCAGCGCATATGGCACTGTGACATTCGTCAAGGCAAGAGTGGAAGTTCTCGGTACCGCTCCCGGAATATTCGGCACCGCATAATGAAGCACGCCATATTTTTCAAAGGTCGGCTTGTCATGGGAAGTAGGGTTGTTTGCGGTGATTTCCGTGCTTCCTCCCTGGTCGATGGCAATATCGACAATTACAGAGCCCGGCTTCATTTGCTTCACCATTTCTTCTGTCACCAATTTCGGCGCTCTTGCTCCAGGAATTAATACGGAGCTGATCACCAAATCGGAATTTTTCACGGACTCGGCAATATTATATGGATTGGACATCAACGTTTGAACGGAAGTGCCAAAAATATCCTCCAATTGACGTAAACGGTCAGGGTTTACATCGATCATTGTCACATCCGCTCCCATCCCAATGGCAACGCGGGCGGCGTTTGTCCCGGCAACCCCACCGCCTATGATGGTCACTTTTCCACGGGGAACGCCTGAAACCCCACCTAATAAAATTCCATTGCCTCCATTCAATTTTTCCAGGAAATGCGCACCGATTTGCACACTCATTTTCCCAGCCACTTCGCTCATCGGCGTCAAAAGAGGCAGGGAACCATTAGGCATTTGCACAGTTTCGTATGCAATTCCAACCACTTTTCGATCAAGCAATGCTTGTGTCAATTCATATTCAGGCGCCAAATGCAAATAAGTGAAGAGGATTTGTCCCTCATAAAAATATTGATATTCACTTTTAATCGGCTCTTTCACTTTCAAAATCAGCTCTTGTGACCATGCTTCTTCAGCGGTTTTGACAATTTTTGCTCCCGCAGCGGCATAATCCTCATCAGTGAAAGAAGAACCCAAACCCGCACCGGTTTCAATATATACTTCATGGCCTGCATTGGTTAATGTAACGACCCCCGCAGGCGTCATTGCGACACGATTCTCATTGTTCTTAATTTCTTTAGGAATACCAATTTTCACTCGAAGATCCCGTCCTTTTCTGCAAAATTCAAAATTCTGTCATCATTTTTTATTCTAACAATTATGAAATAAAAATAGAATCAAAATATGAAAAAAATCCCCCCAAAAAGGGGGAAATGCAATTCAATGAAGTTCACAACAGATTAACAAAAAATTAAAATTTCCAACAAAATTTACGACAATTTTTAGAATAATATGTGAATTTTTTTACATTTTTCTCTAATTTCTATTCCCATTATCTGAAAATTTGATATAATAATAACATAGTAAAAGGAGGTAAGCCTTATGGTAAATTATAAGAATATTGTAGTAGCTGTGGATGGTTCAAAAGAAGCAGAATATGCATTCAAAAAAGCGATTGATTTTGCTAAACAAAACGACGATGCAAAATTGCACTTGGTAAACGTAATTGACACACGTTCATTTGCTGCAATTGAAGCATACGATCGTTCCATTGCCGAAAAGGCTCAGGCATTTTCCGAAGAATTGCTTGAAGGATATAAAAAGCAAGCAGAAGAAGCTGGCGTAAAAAATGTAAACGTAATCATAGAATATGGTTCTCCAAAAACAATCATTACGAAGGAATTATCCAAATTAGTTGATGCTGATTTGATTGTCTGCGGTGCAACAGGTTTGAACGCAGTTGAACGTTTCCTAATCGGTTCAGTTTCTGAAGCGATTGTCCGTTCCGCAAAATGTGATGTGCTAGTTGTCCGCACTCCTGAAAACTAATATTCATATTTGGAAAAGGCTGTCTGGAAAGCCTCGAGCTTCCCGGGCAGTTTTTTTGTGGCCATTTTTCCAATCATTCGTTTCCAACCTTTCCTATTGCTGCAATCTGGCGATACAAATTGTCAACAATTTTACGTTTTTATCAACTTTTCCTGATGGCGATATCTGTCGAAATGTGTTAAAACTATTACTGTCTTTTATTCATTATAGAAAAGTTGATTTCAAGATTAGCACAATTCTATTCTACATTGCTGATAACATTTGACAATTAATCATGATGAAAAACAGAAAGAATGGTTGAATTGAAACGGATTCCTTATTTTGATAACGCAAGGGCATTATTGATTATCCTTGTGGTCCTTGGCCATATGAGCAGTGAATTTATCGAACATGATGAACTGATCGCCGACGTTTATTTATTCATTTATACCTTTCATATGCCTGCTTTTATATTGATTTCAGGATATTTCGCAAAAAAAATTTATGAACAGGGATATTTTAAAAAACTTGTAAAAAAACTCCTCATTCCATATGTAATCTTTCAAGTGTTCTATACGCTTTACTATGACTTCATCTTTCACGATGACATCAGTTATAGTTTGTTTATCCCGAGATGGGGACTTTGGTTTTTAATGAGTTTGATCTTTTGGAATGTACTTCTGTATTTTTTCGGCAAATTGAAATATGGGCTCCTGATGGCCATCGCCATTTCCCTTTTAATTGGGTACGACACAGAAGTGGATGAATTTTTGAGTCTGTCCCGCACCTTTTTCTTCTTTCCATTTTTCTTGGCCGGCTATCATTTAAAAGAGGAGCATTTTGTCCGATTAAAATCCCGCATGAATACGGTTCTCGGCATCATTGTTGCGATTGTCGGGTTCATCTTGATTGCCCGGTACGCCCCGCTCGACTATCGATTTTGGCTATTGGGAAAAAGACCATATGAAGAAATCGCGGACACAATTGAATACTCGGCACTCATGCGATTGGCCACTTACGGCGTTCAGTTTTTGGCCACCTTCGTCTTTTTGACCTTGGTGCCAAAAAAACAAAGCTTTCTTACTTCCATCGGCCAATCGACCATGGTCATCTACCTGCTTCATATGGGGATCGTCCGGATTTTCCACGATCATCCCATCAAGCAATACATTATCGAAACAAGCCAGTATTGGATACTCTTTGTATCAAGCCTTCTGATTGTGTATTTGCTGTCCCGAAAACCGGTGGTCAACGTCTTTCAACTGGCATTTGCAAAAAACAAAAAATGATGTAAATAAAAAGGTGCGCCTACAATTCGAGGCAGCACCTTTTTATATGGGAGTCATCTATATTTTTCCGGATTTATGCAAATTCTAAACCTGTTATCGGGTACTTACTTGCTCAAATTGTTTTCTTTCCACATTCGAATCTTTTCAAAGAACAGTGAAAGCGCCTGTTTGTTCGACATATTCGGAACTTTGGCAAGCAGCACTTCTTTCGGAGGGCGCAACTGATCGCTTTTCTTTTGCAAAATGAAAAGGCTCTTTTCATGCTGTTTTGATTTGAAGATGTTTTCCGGCAATTGAATCACTGCCTGAATCCATGCATGCTTTTTCAAAAACTTATGGAGCATTTCCGCCTGTCCCGACTCGAATAATGTGGCTGGTATCAAAAATATTAAATATCCGCCTTCTTTTGTGTATCGCAATGATTGTTCAATATATAAATGATGGGCATAGCTCATCTCGTTTTTTGCGCATAATTCGTAGTCTTTTGCCACTTCATCGTTTGGATAATAACCGACAGGCAAATCGCAAACGACGAGATCTGCCGGTTCAATAAGCAACGGTCTTAGCGCATCTTGATGATACAGTTCAATCGGCTGCTCGATGAGTTCAGCAATCTCACTCGCCAATTGAATCAGCAATTCATCAACTTCCACCCCTGCAGCCAAAATTTTGCCGTCCAACTGATTCATGATGGTAAACATTAAATTTCCTGTTCCTAATGCAGGGTCAAGAATGGATATCATGCCATTTTGCAATTTTTCTTCATAGAATTGCTCGACAAAGTAAGTGATCAACAATCCCAAAGAATCCGGTGTCATCTGATGGTTGGGTTGCGATGATTCACGCATGCCTTTCAATATGGCGAGCTGAATCGCTTTGCGGGTTTCTTCCTTCGTTGCCGCTTCAACCGGAAATTGAAACTCTCCATCCAAAACTCCTCTGAGCGTTGTGAGCACACCCTCCAAATAAGTTGACTTGCTTGAACGTTCAAATTCCTCGGCCTTTTTATTTATAAAGGCAAATATTTGCTCAATTCTTTCCATTCTGTTCTTCCTTTCACAAATCCCGTTCTAATTGGTGTGACGATATGTAAAACGGACAAAAAATGAGTGTAGACAAAGCCGCGATGACTTTGTCTACAATAATCAGCCCAATATAATAATAACCGAAAAACCGGATAAAAGATATCTTACAAGTAATAACCTTTTGTTACGATTTCTAAACCATTAAAGAAGTTCTTTTACAGCTTTAATAGCCGCTTCATAGTCCGGATGGTTCGTTGTTTCAGAAACATATTCCACATAACGTACAATGCCTTCCCGATCAACGACAAACACTGCACGGGCCAAAAGACGCAATTCTTCAATCGCCACACCATAAGCTTTTCCAAAGGAAAGATCTTTGTGGTCGGATACAGTGACTACACGATCGATGCCCGCTGCACCGCACCAGCGTTTTTGAGCGAAAGGCAAGTCGACGGACACCGTGTAAACGATGACATCGTCCCCCAATTTTGCCGCTTCTTCGTTAAAACGGCGGGTTTCCGCATCACAAACGCCTGTATCAAGGGATGGAACTGTCGCAAATAAGCGGATTTTCCCTTCTGAATCTTTTAAAGTGACAGGTGATAAATCATTGGCAAGCACTGTGAAATCCGGCGCTTTGTCACCCACTTTCACTTCATTTCCCAACAATGTCACCGGGTTATTTTTAAATGTTACTTGAGCCACTAGAACATTCCTCCTTTTTTTCTACTAATTTCATCTTACTAAACACTTTCCCCACTAAGCAAATAACTTAACTTGAAAATCAAAAAACCATTCAGCATCCAAAGAAACGATGGATGCTGAATGGTGATTGATCAAGCTGTCTGATGGTTGGAATGGCCGTCAATTTCAATGATCTTTTCTCTAATCACAGTCTTTTCATTTTTTACATACACATTTTCCTGCACCACAATGGTATCGGCAATATAGTCCTGGATTCCCCGGTTTTTCGGCGTAAACGCAACTGCAAGATAAGATAACCAAACGGTATTATTGATGAAGCGCGCCACCAATTCCCGGAACAATACAGTACTCCATGAAAGTTTTTCCTCTTTCAGCGATTTCACTTTTAATCCGAAAATCATCTTGCCGACCGTTTGCTGCCAGAACTTTGTCATAATGATAAAGTAACCGTAATAGAAAATTCCTGAAATAATCGTAAACGGTGCAAACCAATCGGAAGTGGACATATCCAAGTCCAAAAAATAGAAGATTGGTTTAACCAATATGGATACGATTGCACTGACGATGAGACCGTCTGTTATGAACGCCAAGAACCGAATCCAAAAACCGGCTGTTTTTTCCTCATATTCTTCAACAATTTCCGTTTCTCTTACGGTTTTTGTTTCAATGGCCTCTTCCTTCTTCCCTTCGCTTAAAAATTCATTGTTATTGATCGCTGCAACAGATTCTTCCGCGGTTTTTTCCGCCAATGGTTGGCCGGATTCATTTATTTCCCTTTCCGCAGCCCCCATATTTTCTTCATTTGAGGATGTTTCAACGTGGTCATTATCATAGATTGAATCATTCTGTTCCTGTTCATTCGCTGAAATATTGTCATTCGTTTCTTGGGCAGGAGTTTTCCGTTCATTTTCTGGATTATAACCCGTCATTTTCAGCCCTCCTTAATTTTGACCATATAAATACATCAATCGAGGTGATTCATAAGAACTCATCAATTTCTTCAATAGTCTCTCTTCTGCTGAAGGGCCAAAGATTGTACCCATTTTCGATGCCAGCAAAGATGAAAAAGTTCCAAAACCGGACTCGTATTCAAACAATTCCGCATCTTCCAGTTTATGATCTTTTCTTATTGCTTGAATGACATCTTCCAAATTGCCCAACTCATCCACCAAACCGGCTCTCATCGCCTGGCTTCCGCTTAAAATCCGTCCATCCGCCACTTTTTTCACTTCCGCTTCGGACATGTTTCTGCCTTGTTCCACTACATCCACAAACGCTTCATAGGATTCATTGATCATTTCCTGAAGCATCGCTTTTTCTTCTTCGGTGGAAGGTCTTGTGCCGCTGAACATGTCTTTATGTGCGCCGGATTTGATAGTTTCAATTTCGACTCCTAAATTTTTGGCAAGTTCTGAGTAGTTGTAGTTCTGCATAATGACACCGATGGAACCTGTGACAGTTTCACGATGGGCAAAAATTTTGTCCGCAGGGGCAGAAATGTAATAACCTCCTGAAGCAGCCATCGATCCCATTGAAACATATATTGGAATACCTTTTTCCTTTTTGATTTGCACCAATTTATCATGAATCTCCGCGGATTCAATGACCCCGCCACCTGGCGAGTTAACATACAATACAACACCTTTTACCGTATCGTCTTGCAAAATTTGATCCAATGAAGCCAAAAACATTTGATGATCATATGCCAAAGTTGTCCACGGCGTGCTTGAGCCTACATCCTGAATGACTCCATCCACTGAAAGCAAAGCGATTCGTTCATCAAAAGATCCCGGTTCGACAACCGTTTCGGTTAATTCTGTTGTTGTCAAGGAATCAAACCCGCTGAAAATATCCGTCTTGAGAATCGACATCAATGCATTGATTCCAATTGAAACAAACAGCAAAATAACCGCAAAAATAAGTGCAATCCATCTTTTTACATTCATTTTTTTACCTCCTTCACCTTTCATACGTTTTGGAAAGCCAATTGTTTCAAAAAATTATAAAATTTTCTTTACTAATATAAGGTTACATGAAAAAAAGACATTCAGAAAGCCATTATCTTCTCTGAATGCCTTAAATTTGTATATTTTATGAAATATTGGTTTATTTATGAAATGGGAAGGTGTGAATCATTTCGCTGTTTGTTTTTGCCATTCTCTTTGGCGCAATTCGACTCTGCGAATTTTACCGGAAGTGGTTTTAGGCAATTCATCAATGAATTCAATCGCTCTCGGATATTTATATGGGGCTGTAATGTTTTTCACATGCTCTTGCAATTCCTGAACAAGGGTTGGACTATTTTTTAATGTTGGGTCTTTCAATACAACGAAAGCCTTTACAATACTTCCGCGAATTTCGTCAGGACTTGCCACAACTGCACATTCTTTTACAGCTGGATGTTTTACAAGGGCATCTTCCACTTCGAAAGGACCGATTGTGTAGCCGGAGGAAATGATGATGTCGTCACCGCGTCCTTCAAACCAGAAGTAGCCTTCTTCATCTTTGTACGCCCGGTCACCTGTCAGGAACCATTCTCCGCGGAATTGCATTTGCGTACGTTCTGGATCTTTGTAATAACCTTTGAAGAGGGCAGGAGTGGATGAATGGACGGCAATATCGCCAACTTCTCCCGGTTTTGCCGGTTCCCCGTTTTCATTGATAATTTCCACCACATTTCCCGGAGTCGGTTTGCCCATGGAACCTGGTTTCGGCTTCATGCCCAGCATAGTACCAACGAGCAGTGTATTTTCAGTTTGTCCATATCCATCGCGGACTTGAATATTAAATACATTCAGGAATTTGTTGATGACTTCGCTGTTTAACGGCTCCCCTGCGGAAACGGCGCTTTTTAAATTCGACAAATCATAAGATTCCAGCCCGTCCACTTTTGCCATTAAACGATATTCCGTCGGCGTACAGCATAATACATTGACCTTATAATCTTGCAATAATTGCAGATACGTTTTTGGATCGAATTTTCCTGTATAAACGAAGGCTGTGCCGCCGCTTCCCAAAATCGCCAGGAATGGGCTCCAAATCCACTTTTGCCAGCCAGGTGCTGCCGTCGCCCAAGCCACATCATTTTCTTTCACACCGAGCCAGTGCTCAGCGGCTGTCCGCAAATGTGCGTAACCCCAACTATGAGTGTGGATTACACCTTTCGGATTTCCGGTTGTTCCGCTTGTGTAAGATAAGAAAGCGATATCGGAGCTTTTTGTTTGCACTTCATTAAACTCATCCGATAAATTTTCAACGGCTTTTTCAATTTGAATCCAAGGTTCTTCCGCTTCCCCGTAAACGAAAAGTTTCAATCCATCCAAGGATTTGACGTCTTCAAATTGAGCGATTTCATTGGAAAAGGCCACAATCCCTTTCGCACCGGAATGTTCAATGCGATAGTCGATATCTTTTGCTCTTAACATTTCAGAGCTTGGAATGATTGAAAGTCCTGCTTTTAATGCACCGATGTATGTAGCGTAGGCTTCAGCAGAACGCGGAACCATGACAAGAATCACATCGCCTTTTTCCAGGCCATGGCTTTTAAATAAATTCGCCACTTTATTGGCTCTTTTTAAAAGTTCAACAAAGGTGATCTGCTCAGTGGTGCCGTCTTCATGGCGAACCAATAACGCCAATTTACTCTCATCTTTTGCCCATTTTTCAAATTCATCCACAATGTTATAGTTTTCTGGTGCAATCAAATCTTCCCTCTTCAAGCAAATTCCCCCTTAATTTGAAAAATTGAAAATATTATCCTAATTATAATTATATACGAACAAAATAGCAAAATATTCTTCATAATAGAAAATTTTTTGTTTGAGAGTTTTGCAAAATTAGATTTTTATTAAAAAGAGTTTTAAAAGAAGTATCTTTGGTTTACAAATATTCTGTTTGTCCTTTTTTGGGCGTACTTGCAGAATTTTTCGCTTTAAAAATTTTTTAAGCGGTTTGTTGCTTTTTACTCTCTTTTGCCATTGCGAGAGCTGAAACCA
>NZ_JBHSNQ010000154.1:0-8924 GCF_042655065.1 Ureibacillus suwonensis | reverse complement strand
TTAGGCTGGAAACGGCGGATTCTTGTACAAGATTGGCGGATATCCTTCTTTCGTAAAGCCAAAATTTTACGATTGGCGGATAAATTCACAAACTTGGCGGATATGGCGCTGGAAATGGCGGATTCTTACGAAAGATTGGCGGATATCTAACTTTGAAAGAGGAAATTTTCATTGATCCAATCAAGCGAAAGATAAAAATTTCCTAAAAGCCCCTTTTATGAATTGACTATTTTTTAATAGTTCGATACAATGCTTTCATATACTAATTCTCTAACTCTCTAATACTCTAGCATACTAAAGTAAATGTAATAGGAAGTGTGTATATATGTCATCCATCAAAAAATTTGAAAAACCCCTTGGAATGAGAGATACATTCCCTCGAATTTATGAAAAAATGGAGAGGGCAAGGCAAATCGGGCGCCAAGTCTTTCGTTCAAGGGGATTTGATTTTATCGAAACGCCTACATTGGAATATTACGATACTGTCGGAAAAGCGTCCGCCATCTCTGATTCCTTCTTATTCAAATTGGTGGACAGCCAAGGAAATACCCTTGTTTTGCGTCCGGATATGACAACGCCGATTACAAGGGTGGCCACATCCAAATTGTTGAAAGAAAAAATACCGCTACGGCTTGCCTATTCAGCCAATGTGTTCCGCGCACAGCAAATGGAAGGCGGAAGACCGGCTGAATTCGGACAAATGGGCATTGAAATTATTGGAGATAAAACGGTTTTTGCTGATGCGGAAGTGATCATAACAGCGGTACAATTAATGAAAGAGTTGGGCATCGAGTCGTTCAAATTGACGATTGGGCATGCAGGCGTACTCCATGATATTTTGGACGATTATACAGATCATGATTATCAGCGGGAAATTTTGCGGAATTTGCTTGTGGAGCGCAATTATGTCGGATTCGAAGAGGCGGTGCATGAATTTGATTTGCCGGCAACGAAAGCCAATGCGTTGCTTGAGTTTATCAATGAAGCAACAAATCTGTCTTCCATTGAAGATATGGAAAAATACGTGCGCAAAAACGACGGTATCGAATATATGAAACAACTTTCCAAATTAATTGATGCATACGATCTTTCCCAATATGTGTCATTCGATTTTACCCTCTCAAGCCATATGAGCTATTACACGGGCATGCTGTTTGAAGTATTTGCATCGGGTAGCGGTTTCCCGTTAGGCAATGGCGGCCGTTATGACGGTTTGTTGCATTTGTTTGGAAGTGACGTGGGAGCCACTGGATTCAGCATCCGCATCGACCGGCTGCTTGAAGTGTTGCCGAAAGAAGAAGTGGAAGAAGAAACCGTCTGCATTTTATTTGATGACGAAGATTTTATCAAGGCATTGGATCTTGCATCCACATTAAGGGAACAGGGAGCCCGTGTAACGGTCCAATCCAAAAAAGGGTTAATGAATAAAGAAGCATTCACGAAACTGTTTAGTCGGGTTGTTGATTTGAGCCAGGAGGAAGCACAATGAGTAGCGAATTGACGATTGCCATGCCAAAAGGGCGGATTTTCGAAGAAGCATATCAAATGTTGATTGAAGCAGGATTCAAGCTGCCGGAAGAAGTGGAAATGTCGAGAAAATTGATGATTGAGATTCCGGAAGAAAATATCCGCTTTATTTTAGCGAAACCGATGGATGTGCCGGTTTATGTGGAACATGGGGTTGCGGATATCGGCATTGCGGGGAAAGATGTGTTAATGGAACAGCAGCGGAATGTCCATGAACTGTTGGATTTAAAAATTAGCAAATGCCATATTGCATCAGCGGGATTGCCGAATACGCAAATGGATGAAATCGCCCCGCGCATCGCAACAAAATATCCCAATATCGCGATGAATTATTATAAAGGCATTGGCGAGCAAGTGGAAATCATCGAATTGAACGGTTCCATCGAACTTGCGCCGATGATCGGCCTTGCAGATCGCATCGTGGATATCGTGTCAACCGGCAGAACGTTAAGGGAAAATGGGTTGGTGGAATATGAACATATCGCCGATGTATCATCCCGCCTAATTGCCAACCCGGTAAGTTATCGGATGAAAAATGAACGCATACAAGAAATCGTATCCCGATTGAAGAAAATTGTGAAGTAAAGGGAAGGTTGCCAAATGAAGATTTCCAAGTTAACCAAAAACATTTCTTTGAAAAGAGAGCTTGAGAACGGAAATGAAGAACAATTGAAAACCGTGCGCCAAGTAATCGCGGACGTTCGGGAAAATGGGGATGCAGCAATCCGCAAATATACGGAGATGTGGGACAAAGTCGTCCTCTCTGATTTCCGGGTGACAGAAGAAGAAATCAATGAAGCCCTTCAAAACTTCGACCCCCAATTGAAAAAGGACCTGGAAGAAGCGGCGGACAATATCCGCAAATATCATGAAGCGCAAAAGCGGGAAGGCTATACATTGCCTTTGGCTGACGGTTCGTACCTTGCCCAACGGATTGTTCCGTTGGATTCGGTGGGATTATACGTGCCGGGGGGATCTGCAGCCTATCCTTCTTCTGTATTGATGAACGTGATTCCTGCCCAAGTGGCCGGGGTGAAACGGATCGTGATCACCTCCCCTTGCGGCAAAGACGGAAAACTTCCTCCTGCCGTGCTTGTTTGCGCGAGCATTTTAGGGGTGGAGGAAATCTATAAAATCGGCGGCGCCCAAGCCATTGCCGCACTCGCCTATGGAACGGAATCCATCGCCCCTGTCGATAAAATCACAGGTCCCGGAAACATTTTTGTGGCCCTTGCGAAGCGGGAAGTATTCGGCCAAGTGGCGATTGATATGATTGCCGGACCAAGTGAAATTTGCATCCTTGCCGATGACTCCGCCTACCCTGATGAAATTGCGGCGGACTTATTGAGCCAAGCGGAGCACGACATGCGGGCTTGCGCGATTTTAATCACAACGAGCGAAAATTTGGCCAATGCGGTCAGCGAACAAGTGGAAGAGCAATTAAAACAACTTCCAAGAGAGGATATTGCGCGAGCGTCCATTGAAAACTTCGGCCACATTTATATTGCGGAAACAATGGATCAGGCGGTGGATGCGGTGAACACCCTTGCTCCTGAACACTTGGAGATTGTGACAGAAAATGCGGAAGAAGTGAGCAAAGGGATCCGCCATGCAGGAGCCATCTTCCTTGGACGGTACAGTTCGGAACCGGTGGGTGATTACTTTGCCGGCCCGAACCACGTACTCCCTACAAACAGCACGGCGCGTTTTGCCAGCGGATTAAATGTGGATGACTTTATTAAAAAGACAAACATCATTTATTATTCGGAAAAAACTTGGGAAGAGAATGCGCCGAAAATTGCGAGACTTGCCCGGATGGAAGGGTTGGAAGCCCATGCGAGAGCCGTGGAATCGCGCGGTTGGAAGAAAGGAGAATAATCAATGACGCAAGCCAAAAAACGATTTGCCCAAATCGAACGGACAACGAAAGAAACCCAAATCAAAGTGGAATTTTATCTGGATGGGGAAGGAAAAGCGGAAGTTGATACCGGTGTTCCTTTTATGGACCACATGCTTGATTTATTTATGAAGCACGGCTTGTTCGACGGTAAAATTGTGGCGAATGGGGATACGCATATCGATGATCACCATACGACGGAGGATCTCGGCATCGTTTTGGGACAAGCGGTGAAAGAAGCCCTTGGGGATAAACGGGGCATCCGGCGATACGGAAACGCCTTTGTGCCGATGGATGATGCTTTGGCCCAAGTGGTGGTGGATTGTTCCAACCGCCCGCACTTGGAATACCGTGTGACGCCGGAATTGAAACCAAAAGTGGGAACATTCGATACGGAATTGGTCCATGAATTTTTATGGAAGTTTGCTTTGGAAGCGAGAATGAACGTGCATGTGATTGTCCCTTATGGCCACAATACGCACCATATCATTGAAGCCATTTTTAAAGCCCTTGCCCGCGCAATTGATGATGCGGTACAAAGCGATCCGCGGGTCAAAGGAGTACCTTCAACGAAAGGACTACTCGCATGAAAATAGGTGTTATCGATTACGGAATGGGAAATTTATTCAGCGTGACGCAAGCGCTAAAAAAATTAAATGCAGAAGTGATTCTGTCTTCCAAACCGGAAGAATTGAGAGAAGCCGATGCGCTCATTTTGCCTGGAGTAGGCGCTTTTCCGGATGCGATGAAACGATTGCAGGAAACCGGGCTTGACGGGTTTATCCGCAGTGAAGTCAAAAACGGCAAACCCCTTCTAGGCATCTGTTTAGGAATGCAGCTTTTGTTTGAAGAAAGTGAAGAAGTTGCTCCGACCAATGGCTTTGGTTTCTTTGAAGGCAAAGTTGTCCGCTTTTCCGGTATTTCAGAAAAAGGTGAAAAATACCGGGTTCCCCATATGGGATGGAATTCATTGACATTCCATTCGGTTCCCGATTGGTTGAAAGGGGAACAATTGCCGGAGGACAAGCATGTTTATTTTGTCCATTCTTATTATGCAAACACCGACTCCCCTCAAGTGGTGGCTACTGCCGATTATTTTGGCGTTCAAGTTCCCGGCATTGTTCAAAACGGCAATGTTTGCGGCATGCAGTTCCATCCTGAAAAGTCAGGGGAATTTGGCGTGTATTTATTGAAAAAGTGGCTGCAAGGGGTGAAATAAATGTTAACAAAACGAATCATACCTTGTTTGGACGTAAAAGACGGAAGGGTCGTAAAAGGCATTCAGTTCGTAGGATTAAGGGATGCTGGTGACCCGGTGGAACTTGCAAAGTATTATGATGGGCAAAGAGCCGATGAGCTCGTATTTTTGGATATTTCCGCATCCTACGAAGGCCGGCAAACGATGGTGGATGTCGTGAGAAAAACAGCTACGGAAGTATCCATTCCTTTTACGGTGGGCGGCGGCATCCGCACATTGGATGATATGAAACGGATTTTGCGGGCAGGTGCGGATAAAGTATCCGTCAACACTTCCGCCATCGAAAGACCGGAATTGATCAAAGAAGGGGCGGATTTTTTCGGCTCCCAATGCATCGTAGTCGCGATTGATGCCCGTTACAGCGATGAAGATGGCACTTGGATGGTATATACCCATGGCGGCCGGAACAAAACGGATTGGACCGCTGTGGAGTGGGCAAAAAAAGCGGTGGAGCTTGGAGCTGGTGAAATTCTGCTCACAAGCATGAACAAAGATGGCGAAAAGTCCGGGTTCGACTTGGCATTGACGAAAGCCGTCCGAGATGCGGTGACAGTGCCGGTGATTGCAAGCGGCGGAGCAGGAAACAAGGAACATTTCCGCGAAGTGTTGCAAGATGTGGATGCGGATGCAGCCCTTGCAGCTTCCATTTTCCACTATAAAGAAACAAGCGTGCCTGAAGTGAAGGCGTATTTACGAGAAAAAGGAGTCTGTGTCAGATGATTGAAATAGAAAATTTGAAATTCGATGAAAAGGGATTAATACCTGCCGTTGTGCAAGATGCACGTTCAAAACAAGTGTTGACCGTTGCTTATATGAATAAGGAATCCCTTCAAAAAACAATCGAAACTGGGGAAACGTGGTTCTATTCCCGTTCACGCGATGAACTTTGGCACAAGGGAGAAACAAGCGGCAATACGCAAAAGGTCATCTCCATCACAACCGATTGCGATCAGGATGCGTTGGTGGTTGAGGTGGTTCCGGCAGGTCCCGCTTGCCATAAAGGGACAACTTCCTGCTTTACGGAAACCGTTGTTGAAAACGGACATGTCGGCAGTGTCGGCATCATTCCGGAATTGGTGGAAATCATCAAGAAACGGGAAGAAGAAATGCCTGAGGGCGCCTATACAACTTACTTATTCACTGAAGGAATCGATAAAATCTGCAAAAAAGTCGGTGAAGAGGCGACAGAAGTGGTCATCGGCGCAAAAAACCGCAATCCGGAAGAAGTGAAATGGGAAGCGGCCGATTTGATTTACCACTTGCTTGTACTATTGCAAGAGCAGAAAATCAGCGTGTATGATGTATTGGATGTGTTGGTGGAGCGCCATAAGCAAAAAAGGGCCAGCACAAAAAATACAAAATAAATTCAACAATCGAATAAGCATTTGAAATGACGATTGTTGGAAATGTGATATAATAAAGTGGATTAATAAAAGGAACGTTTCTAAAACGTTCCTTATTTATTGTCTTGGAGGTTCATTTTGGAAAAGAAACAACAAAAAGAGAAAAATAACATCGTTTCGTTCATTCCAGATGGAGAATATTATTTCAACAAAGCAATCAAAGCCTTGGAAAAGGACCAAATGGATCGGGCGTACAAATATATGAAAAGAGCAGCGGAATTGAGCCCGGATGATGCGCATGTGTTAATGCATTACGGGCTGTTGGAAATGAACGCTCAAAATTTTGAAAAGGCTTATGAATTAATACACACCGCATATTGCATGGAACCGGACGAACCGGAACATGTTTATTATTTGGCAGAAGTATCAGGTTATTTGGGCTTGATGAATGATGCGAAAAAATATGCGGAAAAATATTTGGAACTTGAGCCTGATGGATATTACGCATGGGAAGCAAAAGAAATCATCGATTACGTCCATTTCGAGCAAAATGAAATTGACGATTTTGATGAAGAGGATTCATTTGAACAAATCATTATGCAAGAAAAAGCCCGCCGCTTGATGGAAGAAAAGCAATTCCATGAAGCGATTGAAGTGTTGGAAAATCTTGTTGATCAATATCCGGAACTTTGGCCAGCCTATAACAATTTATCTCTCGCTTATTTTTATGTAGGGGATTTGGAACAATCGAAAGCCATCCTGAATCATGTCCTCCGGGAAAATGTCGGAAATCTGCACGCGCTATGCAATTTAACGATCATCGCTTATTACGAAAAAGATGAACCGGCGCTTCATTATTTGGTGGACGTGTTGAAAAAGGTGCATCCTTTCGATTTTGACAGCCGATATAAACTGGGTGCCACGTTGGCGCTGATTGGCGAATATGATTTGGCATACAAATGGCTCCATAGCATGTCAAAGCTGATGATGCCGAATGATCCCGGTTTTTATTTTTGGTTAAGTCAAGCCGCATACTTCTCAAATCATGTGAAAGAAGCGGAAAGAGCCTGGGAAATGCTGACCCAGCTGGATCCTTCAAAAAACGGCATGGAACCGTGGAGACACATCAAAAGAAAAGAACTGTCCGAAATTCCGACACTCGATCAAAATCGGGACTACATTATCAAGAAAATCAGCAGCAATTATTCCGCCCACCGGATGTTCGGCTTTTTCCTGCTAGGCAAATCGGCATTTAAACAGGAGATCATCTCCCATCCGAAATTGATCGATTTATCCAAATACAACGGATTGGAAAAGCTTTGTTTAGCTTATGCATTGAATCATCAATTCAATATGAACAATAAAGTGGAAAAAAATTTTATCCGCCTGATCGCCGTTGCAGAGGAACTTTTCAACAATGTTGAAGCGTTGACTCTCGAAATCCAGCACCTGTTCCAAATGTGGTTCGTACTCAGTGAGAAAGCGTTCTTGAACGGTTACGAATTCAAAAATGTGAAAGCCCTGACCGCCGCAGTGGAATATATGTATTATTCAACGGTCAGTTCAAAGAAAATCACAAAAAAACAATTTGCAGAAAAATATGGCATAACGGTCTCCACATTGACAAAGTATGTAGACCAATTATTGGAGTTTTTACCATTTAATGAAGAATAGGCAAATTAATTGAAGTTTCATTTTGGTTTCACTATATTAAAGGTAGTTGGGAGGAATAGAAATGGCAGAAGAAAAAATTTATGACGTCATTATCATCGGTGCAGGGCCTGCAGGAATGACCGCAGCGGTATACACATCCCGCGCAAACCTTTCCACTCTGATGTTGGAACGCGGAATCCCCGGCGGACAAATGGCGAATACGGAGGAAATTGAAAACTATCCAGGTTTCGAATCCATTTTAGGTCCGGAATTGTCCACAAAAATGTTTGAACATGCGAAAAAATTCGGAGCGGAATATGCTTACGGCGACGTTTCCGAAGTGATTGACGGAGAAGAATTCAAAATCGTCAAAGCAGGTTCAAAAGAATATAAAACCCGTGCTATCATCATCGCGACAGGTGCCGAATATAAAAAATTGGGCGTTCCCGGCGAAAACGAACTTGGCGGACGCGGGGTAAGCTACTGTGCGGTTTGTGACGGAGCATTTTTCAAAGGAAAAGATCTGATCGTTGTCGGCGGCGGGGACTCAGCTGTCGAAGAAGGCGTTTATTTGACGCGCTTTGCAAATAAAGTGACCATTGTGCATCGCCGGGATAAATTGCGTGCCCAAAAAATCCTGCAAGATCGTGCATTCGCCAATGAAAAAGTGGACTTTATCTGGAACCACACAGTGAAGCAAATTAATGAAAAAGATGGAAAAGTGGGAAGTGTAACGCTGGTTTCAACAGTGGACGGTTCAGAAAAAGAGGTTCCATGCGACGGAGTCTTTGTTTACATCGGCATGTCGCCATTGACTGCACCTTTTAAAAATCTCGGCATTTTAAACGAGCATGGGTATGTTGTAACGAACGATAAAATGGAAACATCTGTGAAAGGCATTTTTGCGGCAGGGGATGTGCGTGAAAAAACGTTGCGTCAAATCGTAACAGCAACAGGGGACGGAAGCATTGCAGCCCAAACTGCGCAACAATATGTGGAAGAACTGAAAGAAAAATTAGTAAAAAACGGGTAATGAGAAATTAACTTTATTGTAACTTTTTCCACCGTAAAAATGGGGTATAATGAAAATAGAATTTAACCCCCCTTTAGTTAGTTTTTAGGGGCTGTCCGAAAAGTCGATTGAATCGACCTTCGGCTCAGCCCTTTTTTCTGTTTTTAGGGTACAAAAAAATCGTCCTTTTTTGATAGAATGAAATTGACCAAAATACATTCTAAAGAAAGGACG
>NZ_JBHSNQ010000153.1:0-8549 GCF_042655065.1 Ureibacillus suwonensis | reverse complement strand
TTCTGCAAGTACGCCCAAAAAAGGACAAACAGAATATTTGTAAACCAAAGATACAAAATACCCCAATTTATTTGGGTTTCTTTTAAAACTCTTTTTAATAAAAATCTAATTTTGCAAAACTCTCATAATGTAAAAGTCTTTAGATTTATTTCATCTTATGTCAAGTTTTTTGAAGTTTACATCAAGTTTCCTTTATTTTTTGTCAAGATCGAAATTATCTAATCCTCTAAATTAAAGACAATCCTTGAATTCCCTTGACAAGCTCTTTCTTCCCCGCGTCAAGTTCCCCAGATTTCGTGTCAAGCTCATTTTATTTCTTATCAAGCTAAGATAGCATCTAAACCCTTCTATGCAAGACAATCCTTGAATTCCCTTGACAAGCTCTTTCTTCCCCGCGTCAAGTTCCCCAGATTTCACGTCAAGCTCAATTTTATTTCTTATCAAGCTAGAGGGAATTTTAATTATTTTTTTAGGTAACTCTTGCATGGTTCAAATTCTTCATATCTCGTGTCAAATACACCGAATTCCACCATAAAGTTTCTTTATTTTCCACAATTTAGAGAGTATATGAAG
This sequence comes from Ureibacillus suwonensis, assembly GCF_042655065.1. Lineage (NCBI taxonomy): Bacteria > Bacillati > Bacillota > Bacilli > Caryophanales > Caryophanaceae > Ureibacillus > Ureibacillus suwonensis. The sequence continues at coordinate 7,976 of NZ_JBHSNQ010000153.1, read as the reverse complement.
CAGTTTCATGTCTATATCCTTTAGAAAACAGCCTATTCACCTTTATAATAAGTTGATCAGAGTCTAAATCAGTCTTCCCACATTTTTTATTTGTAAGCGTAAAATAACGGGGCTGTCTAGAAAGTTATCGACTTTCTGGACAGCCCCACCTCTTATATTCATATTTTCTTAAAAATCTTTGCCCCTGCCGTTTCACTTTCGGGGCAGAAATATGCTCCTGCGGTGGTCACATCAAACGCGCCTCCTCGTGGCAAAGTGGCCGTCTCAAAATGACTTTTCAGACGGCCATTTGATTAATTCACGATTTATTTTTCTTCTGCTGAATTAGTGTCTGTAGGTTTCTCACCAGTGGGTTTTTGCCCTGTTGGTTTGTCGCCTGTTGATTTTACATCTGCTGATTTTTCCTCTACGTTATTTTCGTTCGTTGTTCCTTGGTTTGATCTTCTGCCCATAGGTCCTCCAAAACCAGGAGCATTACCCTCAGTAACACCATCTTTATCTAAGTAAGTCATTACCTCTGATAGGGTAAAATCTACCGATAATGAACCTTCTGTATAAGTAGGGTTTTCATATAATCCATCGGTTGATTCACCTGTTAAAGTTCCTCCCATGTGGAAAGTATAGGATTGATTCAATTTTAAATCTGGTGTACTAATGACAATATTTTGGAAATCTTTTTCAGGAGCAATTCCAAAGATTGCTTTTCCGTCTTTGCCTGTTACATATACATTTGTATTGGCTTTTTGGAATTCATCAAAAGTCATCATAATCGCATTTTGACTTGAATCGTCAGAAACGCCTAGTGCCATTCCGCTACTGCCTGATGCAACAAGAATACCACCTTCAATAGTGAAGGTTTTATCGTAATCAAGTGGGCCATTAAAGTTTTCTGTTGGTCCATAGACAATCACTGTTCCGTCTGTCATTTTGATGGAACCATTTGAATCGAGTCCATCTCCATCTGCATTGACGTATAAATAGCCACCTTCAATTAACAATAAGCCTTCATCTTCACTTGATTTTTCTTCTGTTTGATTATCAGAGTTGTCTGCTCCTGGAGGAGTTTGCATTCCAAAACCGCCTCCTGGTGGCATGCCGAATCTTTCACTACTTTCCGAATTGATATTGACTCCATCATCTACAGCATGAATATGATAAGTTCCACCTGTAATAGCGATTTTTTTACCTTCTAATCCTTCATAACTTTTTGCAACAGTTACGTTACCACCTTTTAATGTGACAGTTTCATCGCCATGAAGGCCATCATCACCAGTGGAAATCTGAATATTTCCATCTGAAATGGTAAGATCTTTACTATGAACTGCATCATCTAAGGAATCGATATTAATTGTTCCACCTAGAATATAAAGGTTTGTTCCAGCCTTAATTCCTTTTGTGCTAACGGTGTCTTCTTCTTCAGATTGATCTGTTGAGTTTTCAGCTTGTTGAGGAGGTTCACTATCTCCATTATTTTGAGAGGAAGATGTTCCTTTCGAATTACTTCCTTCTCCTTGGTTCGCGTTATTGCTAGCAGAACCTTGTCGCATGCCACGACCACCGCCACCAGGCATTGGCATATTTTGTTGAAGTTGTTCCATCAAATCTGGATTTGCTTGTAAAATGGAGAAAACTTCATTCATTGTTTCTGCTGATTCCAATTGTTTTTTCACTTCATCGGAAGCATCGATATTATTCAATAAATCTTTAATCATATCTTGAGGGTTAAAATTGCCACCTGGACCACCTGGAGGCATTTCTTCTCTTACCTCGATTGTTTCAGGACTACCCCCACCAGTTGTAATGTTGTATTTTCCATCGCCAATTGCAACGATTTTTTCGCCTTGAACACCATCACCTTCAGAGTGAATGGTGAAGGTACCACTTTCAAGTACAACATTTCCTTTTGATTCATCTTCGTCATTGGAAGATTTTAATCCATCGCCTCCACTTGTTACATCAATCGTTGCATCTTTAACGGCTAATAAGTCTTTCCCAACGATTCCGTCGTCAACAGATTTAATCTGGATGTTTCCTCCAGTAATTTTTAGATCGTCGTTACTTTTAATGGCATCGTTATAATGACTTTCAATAGTTAAAGAACCAAGACCATTAATTGTTAAATCATCTTTGCTATAAATTGTTGCAGATGGTTCATCTGTGCCTTCTTCATATACATATTTGGATGCATCTGAAAGGGTATTTGTTGTCTTCTCCTCAAGAGAGATAATGGTTTGATCCGCTTGTTTCACAAAAATAGGTGCAGATGTAGATGACTTAATGGTAGCACCATTTAATACAAGACGAACATCCCCAGAATCTTCCGCATCAATGATGATTTGTCCATCTTCAAGTGTACCTTCAATTACAAAAGTGCCTGTAGTACGAATAAAAATTTTGTTTCCTTCTACAAAGGCACCATCATTTCCATCAACGGTTGCTGTCGTCCCATCTAGTTGAATTGTAGTGAAAGCATCATTTTGCCAAGGAGAGTAGTAGTCACTTTTCTTATACGTAACGAGACTACTAATTAAATCCTGTTCTTCTGAGGATGATGTATTCGAATGATTTGTACAGCCACTTACTAGTAATGAGGAACCAAGGAATATAGGCAACAGTATTTTAAATTTATTCTTTGCCATACTAGTCCATCCTTTTTATATAGTTTAATAACAAACAGTAGGGACTCCCTACTGTTTCATTTGTTCTTTATGCTGTAAAGTTTCCATCATAACTTAACATAACTGCTGATTGAATACCTTTTAGGTTTGAAAGATCTGTTACGATTTTTGAATGATTTTCTTTTACTCGGATTTCGTAAGTGATTTCTGTTTCATAACCTTGAATGATGGAATTTGATTTTAAAGCGAATTTTTTCACGCTTTTCGCAAGTAATTGTTCGATTTCTTCATTTGTAATATCGTTACTGTATTTAATAACTAAAAGATAAGGGTTTTCAACTTTAATTTTATTTGCAAATAAGATAATCACAAGACCAATGATAATAGAACCTACAACTGCTAATACAATTAGTTCTGCACCGCAAAGAATACCAACAATGACTGACCAGAATAAATAAATTAAATCCATTGGATCTTTAATCGGTGTACGGAAACGAACGATTGATAACGCACCGACCATACCAAGAGACAATAAGATGTTTTGACTAATACCCATGATTACGAGTGCAGTTGCCATTGTCATAATAATTAACGAAATATTAAAAGAATGGGAATAAATAACACCTTTGAAAGTCTTCTTATAAACAAAGTAAATAAATAAACCGAGTATTAATGAACTGATGATACAAATTACCGCATCGGTTACCGAAATCGTCGTTGTTTTTTCTAAAAAGCTTGATTTAAAAATATCTGAAAAATTTAATGTTTCCATTATTTCCTCTCCTTTTATTAATGTTGTTCTTTTCTAAGTGACAACCTATAGATTGAAAGATTCTAAAACGCTTTATCCATACATCCGACTTAATTGATATTTTGAATAGGCTTCTTGTCGAGTGTCGGATAATTGTAATAAATACTTAATGGTATTTGGGATATATTCATCGTATTTCACTTCTAAAATGACAAGGTTAGGTTCTAATGCATCAACCATTGGCAAATGTTTATTGAACATGTCCGTATTTTGGAAACTGGTTTGGACTTTCATATCAAAAGTAATGCGAACATTACCATAAGGGTAAATGTAGGCTTCTCGTTCATAATCAACGACGACTTTTGGTTTTAACTGATGATAAAACATTTCAAAATATAAATCTTGAATCAGTTGTCGCTCATCACATTTCATCCATTCAATATCTCCAACGCGCATTTGTTCAAATTCTTTCCTTGTAATACGACATTTTGATTTGAAAGTTAAATTGTTCCGTTTACTTTTCTTTTCGAGATGAATAACGGAATCGCTTAAACCATAAATACGCACGCGGTATTTATCACGATTTAAAAATCCTTCTTTTTTCTCAATCAGTACTTTATTATCGAAGTTATCAAAATAAGTTGAGCGAATTAGATATGTGCCATTCGGTCCTGCGTTAGGATCAAGTTTCATAATGTGACGTAATTTTTCACGCAACACCAAATATTCTGCTTTCGAAATGGCATGTTTTAACTCTTTACGTCCATTAGGATTGTAAGATGTTACACTCGGCATTTTTTCTCCTCCTAAGCCTTCATTGAACAATGACAAGTTTAAGATGTGATTATGTCAAATAGATGTCAAAATGAAATACTTGCAAAAAAATTTATATGATATTTTAGAGGTAACCATGATTGTCTATTACTTTATATATTGACTTCTTTCTGACTTACTTTTGTGATAATTTAATTTGATGAAGAAATGTTTTAAAGAACATTTTGGAGGTTCGGGAGATGAAGATTTTAGTAGTGGAAGATGAATATGCGATTAGTCAAGTGTTAAAAGTATATTTAAAAAAAATAGGATATGAAGTGATTCAAGTGTATGATGGAAATGAGGCATTACCTCGTTTTAGAGAGGAGTTTCCAGATCTCGTGCTTTTAGATGTGATGTTACCAAATAAAGACGGTTGGGAAATTTTAGAGGAAATTCGGAAAGAAAGTAATTGTCCTGTCATAATGCTAACGGCCCTTTCGGATGTAAATTATCGATTGGAAGGATTAAATGAAGGAGCGGATGATTATATTTCAAAACCGTTTGTTGCCGATGAAGTAGTTGCTCGAGTGAAAGCTGTATTAAGGCGAGTTCAAGGAAACAATGATCATCCAGTGAAACGGTACGGACAACTAGAAATCAATTTAAAATCCCATCAAGTGTTACTAAACGGAAAAAATATAAATCTAACGCCTCGGGATTTATCGGTGCTATTATTTTTATCCGAAAATCCCAATCAAACTTTTACAAGGGACCAATTAATCGAACACATTTGGGGCTGGGATTATGAAGGAAGCGATCGGGCTGTCGATTTAGCCATTAAACGAATTCGAAAAGCTTTGCAAGATTGGCCGAGATCGGAAGGGGAAATAAAAACACTTCGAGGATTGGGGTATCAATTAAGTGTTTACGAAAAATAATAAGAGAATTTCGTTACGCAGCTATTGGACAAGTCGATATTTAGTGACGCTTTTTTTAGGGCTTACGGTGATTGCAATTATTTCAGCTTTATGGATACGACATAATACGTTAGAAAATCGTTTGAATATGATGGAACTTATGGCAGATAATTTGAGTAATCGAATTGTTGCAACAAATGAACACCAACCACCTCCAGATTTTTTCCAAGAGAAAAATGCGAAGTTAGATATTTATCCAATTATGTATATAGTAGATACAAGTGGTGATATTGTTTCACGGAATCGTCCAGGACCTTTAATGAAACAATTTGATTCTTCAATATTAGAAGCAGAAGAACCTTATCTAAAAATAACGTTAATGAATGAAAGGTTTTATTTAGTAAAATCCCCTATTGAAATTGATAATTCTATTGTAGGATGGGTTGTGCTAATGGATTCAAAAGAACATTTAACCCATGTGGAACAAGAATATACCCAATTGGCCATCATGATTATCAGCCTTGCATTGCTTGGATGGGCTGCAATTTATGTGCTTTCTAGTCGATTATCGAAGCCCATTAAGGATGTTGCCGAAGCAGCGAAACTTGTTTCTGAAGGAAACTATCAAATAGATATTCCGAATAATGGTAAAGAAAAAGAAGTATTTGAATTAATTCAATCTTTTAAGGAAATGACACATAAATTGGAAAAACTAGAGTCTTTAAGGACGGAACTTCTTGCTGGTGTAACCCATGAGTTAAAAACTCCAGTTACAGCCATTAGCGGATTACTACAAGCGGTAAGAGATGAAGTTGTAACAGGAGAAGAAGCGAAGGAATTTTTAAATATTTCATTAAATGAAGTAGAAAAAATGAAAAAAATGGTAGAAGACTTACTTGCCTTTAATCAATTTGCAACAAATGCAGTGATGGTTCTTCATAAGGATTATTATGATATCAATGAAGTTGTGGAAGATGCGGTGTTTACGTGGCAAATCGCTCAGCAAGATGAAGGGATTGAAATTGAAATCAATCAAATTTCAACCCCAACTGAAGTCTTGGTCGATCCCCTTCGCTTCCAACAAATCATCACTAATTTGCTTAATAATGCAAAAAGTGCAATGGATAATCAAGGGGAAATTCGAATTACCATAATGGAAGAAAATCAGCAAATAGCAATTGATGTTGTAGATACGGGCGGGGGAATTCCAGAAGAAGAACAGCCTTATATATTCGAGCGCTTTTTCAGAGGAGAAAATAAAAAATTGAAAGTTCGAGGTTTAGGGCTTGGTTTAACTTTAAGTAAAATGATTGCCAATGCTTTAGATGGTGATTTAGTTTTATTGAAAAGTTCGGAGGAAGGTACAACTTTCCGAATTACTTTATTAAAAAAATAAAGAAAAGGCGGTCAAACATATTCGTAATTTTTGAAAGATGAGTGATCGCTTTTTTTAATTATTGTATCATTCAGATTGTATCACTAGTGTCGCATAAATAGTTTCTGAAATTTCAGTTTTTATTTTTTCTACGAAATAGAAAAAATTGAAAATACCTAAACAAAGGTAGTAAACATCCATTTTTTTACTATAACTTGTGACTAGTGCAACAACAACAAATAAACCCTTATGGGACGCTTTTTCCCTCAATTTTTCGTAACCAAATGTGAGCGGATTTCCATAAAAAGGCCTTTAAATAGCGAGTAATTTGTATGTAGCTTCGATTGCTATTTGTGTTCAACTGTGCTAACACATTTAGACAATATACAATCATCGCTAGATACACTTGGTTGTGTACGGCTTGTTCACTATGTCCATAAAACTTTTTGATGTTCAAATGCTGTTTCATCCATTTGAAGAACAATTCAATAGCCCAGCGTGATTTATAGATTTCTGCGATTTCATCCGCACTCATGTCGAAACGATTCGTCAGTAGATGCAGTTCGTTTCCTTTTGTATCAACCAATTTCAGTAAACGGAACGCATTCTCAGAACGATTTTGTGTAGTGCCAATGACCACCATTTCATCAGACAAAACAGATGAATTTTCTGGTAGTGAAAAGGTCTCCAATACACGGACTACAGCGTTTTTCCGTAAACGGGAAACAAAGAAATAGCCATCATCCGTCATACGATCAAAGCGCTCGTAGTCTAAGTAGCCCCGGTCGAACACATACAGGCATTCTTGATCGTCGATGAATATCTCTAATTGCCCTCGATCATGTTCAATGGCGTTCGTCAATGTGGCTTTGTCTGGGTAAGAGTACCCTTTTTCCATGAAAACAAGGCGCAAGTGCAACTTGACACCTGATTTTGTTTTTCGAAACGTTGCCCACGGATAGTTGGCTAAAGGAAGTGGTAATGTACTCGAATCAACGATTTTGAGTGGTGTTGTCACTTTTCTTCGCTTTTGAAAATGAGTTTTCTCATGAATTTGGACCACTAAATCAAGAAAAATGGTTTGAAAGAAAACAGTAGGAATCGAATTGATGCGTCTTCCTAACTGTGAAAAGCTAATCGATTCTAATCCCGTTGCACGTTGTAATTCTTCGGAGAAGACAGCGTCGCTCAATGCTCGCAAACTCTCTGTTTCATGAAGTTGAGCATATAAAAGGAGTTTCACAAAAGAAGCCATATAAAGCTTCTTGGTATAGCGATTTAATTGATGTGTTTTCACCAATTCCTTAAATAAGGAAGAATTAATGGGTGAAAACCATTGTTCAAATGATGTTTTTCGTGTAAACTTATCCATACATGTGTTCCTTTATTTTGGATTTGGATAGGTTTACTACCACCAAACCATTATAAAGGATTTTTCTGTGAAAATAATTTAATTCCACTTAGCCCATGAATAGCTTCAATCTATTGAGGGTAATATATAAATAACCTAAAAAAGACAATAAGAAAGCAGAGCTACCTAATGGAAGGTAACTTTGTTT
>NZ_JBHSNQ010000152.1:0-7474 GCF_042655065.1 Ureibacillus suwonensis | reverse complement strand
TTGCCTCCAGCTTCCTTCAGATTCCGCGTCACCACGGACACCCTTGCTCTTGGCTAACCTCTACTTCTGTCTTCGGGGTTCGGGACTTACACCCTATAGTTCATGTACATGCCGGGCGCACAAAAAATCGCATGCCCCAACTTGGGACATGCGTAATACCCGCCTACTTCCCCAATTCCCTCACTTGGACGGGAATCAAAGAATTTTCCAAACGGGGGCGCAAATGTTCATATTGGGATGGGAGCATCAACCGTTATATCAAGCCGATTGCAATATGTTGAATATTCCACCAGAGAAACCTTTTGAAAATAAGAAAACTGATAAGATACATCCTATCAGTTTTCCAATGGTTCTTTATCTTCCTGCCGGTTTGCGCTTTCAAAGGCAATTAATGCACATCCCAACTTTTTCTCCAAAGCCTGGATTTCCGCCAACTGTTCTTTGGATAATTGGGCATATTGCCAGTTTTCCATTCCCTTCACCTCATCAATAGTATAGACAGGAAACGGGAAATTCAATCCATCCCGTTTTAGCCGACCATATCCCGGCTTCTTAAAAACTCCGCACTTCTCACTTCTCCTCAACCTTCGTAAAACTGGACCCCATTTCTTTGACTTTTCGCTCGATATAAAGCTTGATCCGAACGGGATATAAGCGTTTTCGCATCAGTTCCATCCTGCGGGAAGATGGCGATTCCCATGCTGGAAGTAATAACAACCGATCGATCTCCCAATTGGTAAGGGACTTGAAAGATATCTTGCAGCCGCTTTGCCACTTCCACAAGCATTTGTTTTCCGCGGATATCCCGAATCAAAATGAGAAACTCGTCCCCGCCAATACGGCAAAGAACATCCCCTTCCCGCACATTCTTTTTCAACCGATCCGCAACCTTGATCAATAGCTCGTCTCCCATGTCATGGCCCAAAGTATCGTTCACTTGTTTAAAGTCATCCAAGTCGATAAACATGATGCCGAACATGGAATTCTTCTTGCCCGCTTCATCCATGATTTTTTTCATTTCCTTTGTAAAATGAAGCCTGTTCCAAACACCTGTCAGCGGATCATGGAATGCAAAATACTCCAGCTGCTCTTCATAAGTTTTCTTCTCGGTGACGTCCCTTATCACCCATTGATTCACATATTCCTGTTCAAACAAAACACGCCGAACCGTGATTTCAACCCACAATTCTTCCCCATCGATCCGCTTCACTTTTTCTGTCGCCGGCTCCCCTTCTTTCAGTGAGAGAGGGTGTTCCGTTTGAAGCAACCTCCCTATGGACGTCCCGATAATCGCATCTTTGGAGTCCGCACACACAATGTCAAGGGCAAGCTGATTCGCGTAAATGATGGTATCATCATTTGTCAAAAAAATGGCGTAAGGAAAATGGTCCAATAAATTGCGGTAACTTGCCTGGCTTAATTCCAGTTTTCGATGCATTTCCATATGTTCAGTAAAATCTTTGTACATCCCCACTGCAAGCACCTTCCCGATATTTACTGCACCATAGGAAGCCAAAATATCCAATATTTTTCCGTCTTTTCTTTTTCTTTTCGTTATATAGTGAGGGACATTCTTTCCGCTTCTTAACGTGTCCAATAATATTTCATATTCTTCTTTATTTTGAAAAATAAAATGATCGGGAGTTTTCAAATCCTTCGGTTCCCATCCAAGAAGCTTTGTAAAGGCAGGATTCGCCAATAAGATCCTGCCCTCATAATCAACGGTGAATAAGGCATCATTGGAGTTGTTCCATACTATTTCAAAAACACTGGTGTCAGATTGTCTATTAACCATTCATTTCTCTCTCCTAACGGACAAAAAAATTATCTTCCCAAAACACTATTGGAAAATAGAAGTTTTTACCTAGGTCTTTCCATGAAAAAAATATTTCCGATTGTGGCATAATTTGATCCAGCCAATCGGCAAATAGGATTAAACTCCCTTATTTTTATATGCGAATGGTCATAAATTTTTTCATCAATATGCACGAATACCACTTCACCTATAAACAAATCGCAGGCAGGTGTTTCGTCATTGCTCCCGCCTAAAGGAATGCCTTTCACAAGCTTGCATTCCATCCGCACTTTCGCTTCTTGTACACCGGGAACGCTGACAATTTCACTTTGTGCCGGAGTCATATTTGCAAATGCCAGTTCACTTTCACCGCTTGGCAAATTTGCCGCTGCGGCATTGAATTGCTCTATATTGTCATCATCCGCTATATGTACAACAAATTCTTGGGTTTCATATATGTTTTTTGCGGTATCTTTCATCGTTCCATTCTCTTTCCGCTGAACGGAAATCGAAATCATTGGAGGTTTTGCCGACACGATGTTGAAATAACTGAAAGGTGCTCCATTAATCACTCCATCAGTGGATTGAGTGGTCACCAAAGCAATCGGCCGTGGAATAATCGTACTAGTCAGTAACCTATAAATTTCTTTTTCTGATTGGTCTTTTGGATTAATGATAATCATTTTTACTCACCTTTTTTCTTATTCCATTGGATGTTTTTATTTTTTATAGTTATATTTTATTATATTATTATATAAAATTTTCCTTTGCTGAAAAAATTTTTAGTTTTTTTATGGGTATGACATCCTAGAGAGTTCAATTTTTTGGGAAGTAATATCTTTATAAAAAAAGTAAGCGCCAAATACCGCCCACGAGTTTTTCATGGACGTTATTTGGCGCTTACACATATATTGCATAGAACCTCATAGGATATTTTGGTTGCGTCGGTAAATTAAAGCGATTCCCTCAACTCTTTAGTCATTTCTTCCACCAATTCCGGTCTTCCATGGAACTGGGCTGGAGTGTTTTGAAATAATTCAATATACCAGACATCGTCCTTTTTCACCGCGACAAGCGTCTGATGGGCATTGACGGCAGGTTCGATTTCGGACTCCCCTGGTGGCACCATCCCGGCAATGGCACGCAAAAAGGCAACGTCTGCCCCTAAAAAACAGATTTCTTTGATTTTCGTAATATAAGGAGCCGTTGGATAGCTTTCAAAAATGGGGGCAAGATGCGAGAGAATCTCCTCCCTGCCGGTCGCGATGCTTCCATCGAATCCGATCTGCACCCCTTCTTCCCCAAACAACTCCGCCATTCCATCCGCATCCCGCCGATTCCATGCATCAATCAGTTTTTCATATAGTTTTTGGATTTCTTGTTTGCTGGACAAAGTCATTCCTCCTAAATAGTGAACAAATATAACTATTACCCTTCCAACACTTATTTCACTTTTTTCTATGGTTTAATAATAATCGAAAAATCTAGTTTTTTCGACATAAAACATGAAAATTCATTTCGACAAAATATGGAAATATCATTAACCATACAATTAAAGGTATAGGCGTTTTGGATGGAGAAACAAAATAAATTATAAAAGCTAGCAACTATATTTCAGTTGCTAGCTCTTTAAATATTTCAAAAAGATTTTGTTCTAAGTCACTTAATGAAATTTCTTTTATAACATTGCCGTTATATTCATAAAACAATGTATTTCTTCCCCAATAGAAAATGTGTCCCCGAAATTTAAAAGATGAAATCCTTGTTTTTTGCGTAATCACTTTTGTACTCAATTTAATTTCTAAATCACCTAATTTTTCTTTCAACATCCTACAAAGTTGGCGTTGTACACTATTGGTAAATAATAGTTCAGGTAATTTATATGCCCCATTATAAATATGTTCTTCAACTAAAATTGGTTCCGCTAATGTGTAACCATCTGATTGAATATCATTCAATGGTGATGGCCAGCCATCTACTTGAAAGATAATGTACTTATCTTTGCGAATAATGTTCTGAATTAAACTCTCATGATTGATGCCTTCTGAGGTACATAATGCAATTTTCTTCGCTTTATGCCAATATTTTGGTAATTCTTCATCCCTTATTTGAATTGTCAATTCTTTAGCATTTGTTTCAGGTACTACTAGAACATACGCTAAATCATCTTTATACAAAAATTCTTTAGTCCCTATTGGCAAAATCCCTTCTGCTTGTAGTTCATCTGCTGTTTTATTCAGCAAGTTATCGATGATAGTTTCAACTAAATTCGTAGCATTTGGTAAAAACGGAAGACCACCAATATTTACTTTTTCAATACTTTTATATAAAGGATGTTCTGTATATTTGTCTTGTTCATTCCACGGAAACAAAACATATGCGCCAAATGCTATTCTTTCAAAGCGGCCTTCATTTTCCTCAACGATGGCATCACGATACCTATGCATTGTATTGATATCATCTTCCATTGGTCCTGGCCCAGTATCACTTTCTTCAGTTCCAAAATTAATTCGATATTTTGCATCAAAAATATACATGTAGTTGTAGTCTCTACCTAGTTTTTCAATTATCAGCATCGTATCAGGGATTTGTCTTACCGTCGCATTTTTGCTCGTAGAATACTGATATTGAAGTTTAATAATCTCGCCTGTATTTTTGTGTTTAAATACTCTTTGTGCCCTACTATTTTCAGAGAGATTTACAACCAACCCATCATTGCTAACTTGTATAATATCTTGATTAATCTCTTCGCACTTTTCTTTCAAGATTTTACCTAATTTTAAAAAAGTCCAATATTCATAGAGCTTTGCAATATCTTTTATAGACATTTTATAGATCTCGCCACTTAAAATAATTCCTTTTGACAGAGTGGCATATATCTGATAGACATCTCGGTATCCTGGAGCCATTTGTAAAACCATACTCATAACTGAACGATCAAGATGGCCAATTTCTTGCCAAAATGGTTTTTTTAATTTTTTTGAAATCTCACTCTTCATTTTATTAAGAATATTAATAACTTGAGAATCAGGTTGCAGATCAAACTTAGGCTTTTGAATCACCTTCAATAAATTTTCTATTCGACTATAAAGTCTTTCTAAAGTCATTTTGACATAACGGTTTTCGTGAGTATCATTCGTATGATTTTTTTTCAATAGAAGTCCTTTTCGAGGCATAAGTTGTTTTCCATTTAGTGATATACCCTGTTTGACTTCCATAAATAAATTTCTATTTTTTCTTAAATAGGTTCGCCCCACAGAGTCTTGCCTTCTTAACCGATCTCCTCGTACCGCTTCATAGACAGTTACTAACTGATGATGGGGTTTTTGCTCAACAAAATTCACAGCTTTCATATAATCTTCAAAGTGTTTTTCAAGTAAACGATAAAATTCACTACCAGTTGGCTCATGATAAATCAGAGCAGAACCCTTTAAAAATGTTCGTTTTATAAAATCATAAGCAAGGTTATAAATTTCTTCACTGATTTCATTTAAAATTGCACGGTAGTCTTCCTTGTAATCCAATTTGGCTGGATACACTTCCATCACTACTGATAGAAGTGTATTCCCCTGTTCATCGCGAATTTCAAAATTGCTAAACCCCACTTCATTTTGGAAGTGAAGAACACCACTTAAAATATTCGTGTCCAAAACAGGACGAACGGCTTTTCTAAACCCCTCATATTCATGATAAAAATACACTTTTCTGTTTTCTTTCAAAGGCTTCACTTGCATTAAATAACGTTCATTTTCAAAGAAAAGAGGAAGAAAACTTTTTTCAGGTTGCTGTTCAATTAATTGCCTGCTTTTCACATCAAAAATCTTCACTGTCGCCGTTGCCTGGTTACAAGTAAAATGCATTGTTTCATTATGATCTATAAAAGATTTGTAGCTCTCTTGATTATAACGGTTTAGATCAAGGTCACCTGATATAGATAAATAGAGATCATCTGTTTTAATTGTTACTAACTGCTCATTTTTAAGCAGTCCAGAAGGAAACGAAGCCATTTTGATTTAACCTCTCTTGCATTTCTTCAATCTTTTTTGAACATTTTTCATATGATTCCAATTCTTTTTCTAGATTCAGTAATACATCGCGAACCACATTTTCTGTCCCACTAATACGTGGAAGGATTTTTTGCATAATACAAAAATCCATTGCTTCATTTTCCGAAAGTAACATTCCTGCTTCTTTGTTATGTATCATATAGAAGCATATTTCATCGCGGACTCGATAACCCACTTGAGCATAAATAGGCTTTAAGATTTCATTAATGTAGTTGATTTTATTTGAAACTTCTTTGATAAGTGACTCATGGGCTTCAAATACTTCTTTTAAAAAAATATAGTTAGCTTGAAGTGAATCGTTAGAAACTTTAATTGGGTCCATTTGTTGTCCTTCATTTTTAAATGAAGAGAAATTCATTAAATCAATATCATTAAATTCAATTGTATTTGCCCGGTCCAGTACTTTCTTACTAAAGGTATGAGTTGTCTCATCCATGTTCACTGTCCCAATCACATAAAGATTTCCTGGGAAGGTTAAAATTTTTTCTATCCCTTTTTCATCTTTATATTTAATTAAAGTAGATGAAGTATAGTTCCCAATTTCATCTTTTTTGCGACTTTCCATAACACTTAATACATCACTGAAGTAATACTCCACTCGGGCTAAGTTCATTTCATCAAGCAATACAAAATGGGGTAGTTCAGGATATTCTAAAGCATGTTCTACCATTTCCAAAAATGGTTTTTTCACAAAATTTCCCTTAATATCCTCATATCCAAGTAATTCTGAGCTATCACTCCAGTCAGGACGCACAGGAATTAATTTGAATTGACCATTACTTTCATTTGCTCCAATAGCTTCAGCAAATAATTGTATAATTTTTGTTTTACCAGTTCCCGAGATACCGGAGATAATAACAAAAGGTTTAGTTCTTAATGATAAATATAGATTTACAATGTTTTCATAACTATAATAGAAACCTTTATTTGTAATATATTTATATATTTGATCCAATACTTCTTTGCTAGTTAAATTCATAATAACTTCGGTTATATTACTATTATTATCCAAATCTTCTTTCACTTTACCTTCTGCTTTTTTAAAGTTAATAAAGTCTTCATATAATTTCACCATTTCAAATAAATCCTTAATTAATACCTCATCGGGAGGAATATGATCTTTATCATACTCGACATAAACCGCTACTGAATCTTCATATTGTTTTGCTAAATTGCCTTCACCAAGTTGAATTTTGGGATCATATCGAAATTGTGTGTTAGAAGGTAATATACTTCTAATTTCTTTTTTGATTTTCTCTATTTCAGTTTTGGAAGTTTTTGTAACTCCTTGAGCAAAAGTCAAATATACTTTTTTCATATCCTCGCTGAAAAGATAAACTAGATAATATCCACTTTGAGTAGAATTTGTAATTTCAGTATTCATTATTGCAATCCAAGGAACACTTGCCCAATTTCCTACTCCAACCGAGCCATCAACTTTATACTTTTTATTTGAGCATTTTGCACATTTTTCAACCCAAGAGCCATAAGGTTTTCTAAAGCATAAAAAAGGACTTCACCCCTTATTTGTAGAATTTTGAAGTGACCAAACCACAAAAATCCATAAGGAGGAAGTCACTTTGTATATTCTACAAGAAAGTCTATTTTCCTT
>NZ_JBHSNQ010000151.1:0-7237 GCF_042655065.1 Ureibacillus suwonensis | reverse complement strand
TTGGTCCGCTCGACTTGCATGTATTAGGCACGCCGCCAGCGTTCGTCCTGAGCCAGGATCAAACTCTCCATAAAAGAAAATTTGATTAGCTCAAACTTTTGTCCGTATCCAATCCGTCAACGAGGGTCAACGAATTGGAAAATTTATAACATTAACGTTTCGGTGTTCAGTTTTCAAGGTTCATAAGACAAAAATGGAGCGGGTGATGGGAATCGAACCCACGACATCAGCTTGGAAGGCTGAGGTTTTACCATTAAACTACACCCGCATATTATTATTTGATTTGAAATAACGCGCATTCAATTGGTGCGGCCGAGAGGACTTGAACCTCCACGGGGTTGCCCCCACT
Organism: Ureibacillus suwonensis; assembly: GCF_042655065.1. Lineage (NCBI taxonomy): Bacteria > Bacillati > Bacillota > Bacilli > Caryophanales > Caryophanaceae > Ureibacillus > Ureibacillus suwonensis. Next base: position 6,888 of record NZ_JBHSNQ010000151.1, on the reverse strand, counting down.
AGGCCCTCAACCTAGCGCGTCTGCCATTCCGCCACGACCGCATTTATCGGTGGCTTTATTAATTATACATATCCATTTGGATTTGTCAATTATTTTTTAAAAAAATGAGCCATGAAGGACTCGAACCTTCGACCCTCTGATTAAAAGTCAGATGCTCTACCACTGAGCTAATGGCTCATATTTAGTTGGCTGGGGTACCAGGATTCGAACCTGGGCATGACGGAATCAAAATCCGTTGCCTTACCACTTGGCTATACCCCAATAACTTGTAATGGCGGTCCCGACCGGGATCGAACCGGCGATCTCCTGCGTGACAGGCAGGCATGTTAACCGCTACACCACGAGACCGTAAAAACAAGATGACCCCTACGGGATTCGAACCCGTGTTACCGCCGTGAAAGGGCGGTGTCTTAACCACTTGACCAAGGGGCCATGGCTCCGAAGGTAGGATTCGAACCTACGACCAATCGGTTAACAGCCGATTGCTCTACCACTGAGCTACTTCGGAATAATGATTTTATTTATCGGTTTTCCCTGCCGACTTTTATTATTATAATGACTGTCTATATAAAAGTCAACAACTTTTTTCATTTATTCATTCGGAAAAATCTTTGATATTCCCCATATTTTCTAAGCATTATTATAAAGTATATCTTGCGACAACGCTAATTAATTTACCACGAAAAATTAATGTTGTAAAGTTAATTCTTCTTAAATTCGCTCACTTTTTTTAATGGCCCTCGGCAAATGCCGCAACTATATTTTCTGACATCCATTCTTCGCTTTCGTATGTATTGTTGATGGCAAGTTGCACATTCGTACAGATGCACCGTTTTGTGTTTCCGATAGCTTTCTTCAATTCTGGAACAATATCTCGGTGCCCCGACTTTTGCCATTAAATTTCGGAAGTCTTTATCCCGGTGTTTATACCCTTTTCCTTGAATATGAAGATGATAATGGCAAAGTTCATGAAGTATGATGCCCCTCAATTCTTCCATGCCAAAGAGTTCATATGATTTTCTGTTCAATTCAATATTATGGCTTTTCAGCAAATACCGGCCGCCAGTCGTTTTCAATCGGGGATTAAAATATGCTTTATGTAAAAAACGGCGCCCAAAGTATTCCAAAGACATTTGTTCCACTAATAGTTGAAGTTCCTGATCCGTCATTTTCTTCACCATCTTTTTTCTCAATATCATAAATAATATTATCTGCAATAATGTTAGCATACCAAAAATAAGAGGTGCCTAATTTGTTAGACACCTCACCTTTTAACATATCAAGCAATGTGAAAACGGACATTGATTTTTTAGTTTGCTTCTTCATTTCCAACGGTTTGCTTTTCCGGCGGTATCATTGTTAGAGCAATCCTTCCTTTTTCGATCTCCACTCTCTCAACCCAAACCGTCACAATGTCTCCCAATGAAACGACGTCAAGGGGATGTTTGACCCTTCCTTTTTTCAATTTTGAAATGTGCACAAGGCCGTCCTGTTTCACACCGATATCAACAAAAGCTCCAAAGTCAACAACGTTTCTGACAGTTCCTTGCAATTCCATTCCCGCTTTCAAATCTTCCATTTTTAATACATCTGTTTTTAACAGCGGTTGCGGATACTCATCACGGGGATCCCTCATCGGCTTCATTAATGTATCAACGATATCTTTTACCGTAATTTCGCCAACGCCCAATTGCTCGCTTAACTGATTAATGTTAACGTCGCTTAAAGTCTGCTCACATTTCTCGGTGCCAATATCATTTTTGGATAAACCGCAAAGTTCAAGAATTTTTTCCGCTATTTCATAACTTTCCGGGTGAATTCCCGTTGCATCGAATGGGTTTTTGGCGTCTGGTATGCGCAAGAACCCGATCGCTTGTTCATATGTTTTCGCGCCAAGTCTTGGCACTTTCTTCAACTGGGTGCGGGATGTAAATTTCCCATTTTCGATGCGCATTTTAACTATATTCTCCGCCACTGTTTTCGAAAGTCCCGATACATATTGCAATAGTGAGCTCGATGCGGTATTTACATCCACTCCCACTTGGTTTACGGCCGTCTCAACAATAAACGACAATGATTCCGCCAGTTTCTTTTGGGATACATCGTGCTGATATTGGCCTACACCCACCGCTTTTGGATCAATCTTCACAAGTTCGGACAGCGGATCTTGAAGACGTCGTGCAATGGATACGGCACTCCGCTGTTCAACCTGCAAATCCGGAAACTCTTCCCGTGCAATTTCGGAAGCGGAGTATACGGAAGCTCCTGCTTCATTGACGATGACATAAGATACATCCCGATCCACTTCTTTTAATACATCTGCAATAAATTGTTCGGTTTCCCTTGATGCCGTACCATTGCCAATCGCAATGATATCAATGGGATATTTATCTAGCAGCGCCTTTACTATCGCTTTCGACTCTTCCACTTTCGATACAGGCGGATGCGGATAGATTGCTGACACTTCCAGCAATTTCCCGGTTTCGTCCACAACGGCCAATTTGCATCCAGTCCGATAAGCAGGGTCCACCCCAAGCACAGTAATGCCGCGCATTGGCGGTTGCAAAAGCAAGCTTCTCAAATTCTCTGAAAAAATATGGATTGCTTGAGCCTCTGCCTTTTCTGTCAACTCATTACGAATTTCCCTCTCGATGGAAGGTTGGATGAGCCGTTTATAACTGTCTTCAATCGCTTCTTTTACCGGTACAATTGAAGGGGAGATTGATTTTGATGGAATCCATTCTTTCTCCATGATTTGCAGCGCTTTGTCCAATGGTACATGAATGGACACTTTCAACACTTCTTCTTTTTCTCCCCGATTGATGGCGAGCGTTCGATGGGGAACGATGCTTCTGACTGGTTCTTCGTATTCGTAATACATTTCAAATACTTTCTTCTCATCTTTTTCCCCATCTTTTACGGAGGTAGTAATAATCCCTTCCCTCCATGATAGCTTTCTAAGTAAATCCCGGACTTTGGCATCATCAGAGAATCGCTCCGCCAAAATATCTTTGGCTCCATTGATGGCATCCTCCACCGTCAATATTTCTTTTTCTTCGTTCATGAATGGACTTGCCAGAGTTTCTATCGGATCCATCCCAAATTTCATCAATTCATCCGCTAACGGTTCAAGCCCCCGTTCTTTTGCAACGGTCGCTTTCGTGCGGCGTTTTTGTTTGTATGGACGATATAAGTCTTCCACCCGCTGCAGTATTGTAGCTGCCCGGATTTCAGCGGCCAGTTCTTCCGTGAGTTTTCCCTGTTCATCAATTAACCGGATGACCTCTTCTTTTCTTTGCTCCAGTTGTTGTACGTAGTGATACCGTTCTTCAATTGATTTAATTTGCACTTCGTCAAGGGAACCCGTTGCTTCTTTACGATAACGGGCTATAAACGGCACGGTGTTCCCGTCTTCCAACAGCTTGATGACCGCCTCCACTTGGGATGGTTTCACATTCGTATCCTTTGCGATCAATTGAAACATTTGCTTTTCATCCATTTTTCCACAGCCTTTCTACGTTACAGCCTTCCGATATAATAATCAAATTTGGAAATAGACAAGGTTATTGTAACATTATCATCTCTGCTGTACTAGTGAAGATAGCTGTCATACGCATTTTTGCAAAAAAAATAATAGCCTACTCCAAAAATAAACGAGCAGGCTTGTCCACAATCTATGAAACTATCAAATTGAAACGCTACTGTTTGTCGCAATGGCACTTTTTAATTTTTCAATCGCCTTTCTCTGGATTCGGGAAACATGCATTTGAGATATTCCCAACATTTCACCGGCTTCTTTTTGACTTAATTGCTCCAAAAAGGTGAGTTGAATGATTTTCTTCTCCCGTTCGGATAATACATTGATGATTTCGGAAAAGACAATCCTTTTGTTGGTCAGTTCATAGCGATCATCTTCCTGTCCAATCATATCCAATAATGTCACAGTGCTTCCGTCCGTATCCGATTCGATGGAATGATCAATCGATAAAGCTTGATAGTTTTTGCCGATTTCCATCGCTTCCAATACTTCTTCCACTTCAACGCCCAAGTATTCTGCGATTTCGGGTATGGATGGAGAATGTTGCAACTTAATCGTCAAATGTTCAACTGCTGTTTTGATCTTCGGTCCCAGTTCTTTTATGCGTCGTGGAACGTGCACATCCCAAGTTTTATCCCGCAAAAAACGTTTGATTTCACCTATGATTGTAGGGATGGCAAAAGCCTCAAATTTTTTTCCGAGAGAAGGATCGTAGCGTTTGATTGCCCCCAATAACCCTAACATCCCTACTTGATACACATCATCATAGAGAGATTTTCCGTACGAATATTTTTTAGCAATGGATTCCACTAAATCTTCATAATAAAGGACTATCTTTGTCAGAAGTTCTTCATCTTCGTTTTTTTGATATTCAAGGATGTCGGAAATGACTTCTTCTTCAGGTCTAAGTGATTGGGATCTTGTGGACATTTTCATTCACCTGCTCTCTTGCGACAAATTTCGTCATGAAAACAGTAACTCCACCTTCATTGTTCACTCTCACCTCGTCCATTAAAGTTTCCATTAGATAAAAGCCAAGTCCACCTTCGCGTAAACTTGAGATATTTTCATCTTCCCGATATGGTCCGATTTTTGATTTAATTTCCTCAAAATTAAACCCATTGCCGTAATCGGAGACCATAATTTCCATTTTGTCCTTGTACAATGCGCATCCGATAACAACTTCCCCCTCATCCACACCTTGATAGGCGTGCTGCACCACATTTGTGACCGCTTCGCTCACCGCGATTTTCATATCTTCTATTTCATCGTACAAAAAACCTAATCTGGCAGCTAATCCGGAGATTGTTAGACGAATGACGCTTACATATTGCGGTTTAGCAGGTATTCGAATTTCTACATAGTCAAATGCACTCATTTGCAGGTTCCACCTTTTTATCAGTTTCAATATCCATTAATTCACTCAGCCCTGTGATTTCAAAAAGTCTGGCTAAGCGACCAGATAGGCGTACCAACTTTAAATTGGCATTTTCTTTCAATACCTTCTTATAAAATGCAACAAACACACCCAATCCTGTACTATCCATATAAGTAACCTTTGATAAGTCCAATTCAATGTTCATGTTTTCCTTGATCGAAATAATATCCAGCTCATCTCTTAAAATAGGAGCCGTGAAAGTATCAATTTCCCCTTCTATAATTCCATAAATTCTATTTTCCTCTTCCCGAAATTGCACGTTGACATTCATCCAGGACACCTCCAAATTGACTATAGTACCTTTCCCAAAATTCTTAGTGATTAAACCTGAATATATATTACCTTTTAATATTTTTTAATAGTAACAATCGTAAAATCATCCGCCAATTGAAAATTATGCAATTTATTCAAATTTTCAAATATCTTGTTGCACATTTCCTGTGCGCTTAAATGGCTTAACGATTTCGCCAGCCTTTTGATATAGGCGCGGGAATCAAAATTGTCCATATTTCTGAATTCTGTCACCCCATCTGTAATCAAAATGATAAAATCGTTTTCTGATAGATGAATGTCTTTTTGGGAATACTTGATTTCAGGCAATACTCCCAGCAACAATCCTTTGGAATCCAGGTCTGAAAAAGTTTGATCTTTAGAATTATAGTAGAGTGCAGGCTCATGGCCGGCTGAACCAAAAGTGAAGATATCGTTCTCCAAATCATACCGGCCATAGAACATCGATACAAACATGCTGTCATCGACACTTTTTTCGATGATGCGATTCAGCACTTCAAGTACATAAGATGGGTTATTGTTTGCATATTCCAACGTATCCAACCCATATTTCACCATGGACATGCACAGTGCTGCCGGCACACCTTTTCCAACCACATCTGTCACCGCAACACTGAAATAGTTTCCGTCATCATGCATAAAATGGACATAATCCCCATTCATTTTCCGGACCGGCACAGAAACCATTCCGATATCGAGTCCATTTGGTTTTGGAATTTTCGTTTCAAGCAATAAATTTTGGATTTTTGCCGCTATTTCCATTTCGATCCGGATTTCTTCCTGCTTTAATAATAGACTTTGGTGTTCCTTCAGCTTGAGCCCAAAGTGAACCATCACTTCGATTAAAAAGTCGAAAGAATTCGAAACGGATTCAGGAAGGTTTGGAACGATATTTTCCATCGATTGTTTATGAATGCTGACCAAATCTTCCGGTGAAACATTGCTTCTCATTAATTCCCGCACCAGATTTTGGCCAATATATAAATTGCTCTCATTTTGATTCAACAGATAATCTGACAACACTTTTTCGTACTGAACTTTCAATTCTTTCAAGAAGAATACACTCCCCTATTTCACCCACTTTTCAATCCTGATGACAGTTCCTTTACCGATTTCCGAGTTGATTTGTATTGAATCCATCAATCGCTTTACACCTGGAAGTCCGGCGCCTTGACTGCTTGATTTTGCATAACCGTCTTCCAGTATTTTGTGGGGATTCGCAATGCCTGGACCATTATCTATCGCTGTTATGGCAATCCCTTTTTGCCCGTCTTTCTCTATTTTCTCTACAATAATTTCGCCTGTGGTGGCATATAAATATATATTTTTTGCCAATTCACTGGTGGCAGTGGCGATTCTCGCCTGATCAACAACTCCAAATCCGATCTCTTTCGCCATATAGCGACTTAATCGACGTGCAGCAACAATATCTAATTCTGTCACAATCTTTACTGTCGGGTGATCTCTCATTTTTAACACCCCCATTGATTTTCCCGTATTGTCAAAAATTACTTAATAAAACTTACGTTTTTGTTGGTATAACTAGTTTTATATAAAAAAAACTTGCCACCCCCTTAAAATTAGGGTATTTATGAGGTAACCACACACTCAAAAATCCCTA
>NZ_JBHSNQ010000150.1:0-6809 GCF_042655065.1 Ureibacillus suwonensis | reverse complement strand
TCCGTTCGAGGAAAATCGAAAGTGGAAAATGAAATGGGCATTGCCTTAATGGCCGTGAATTTACGAAAATACACGGCCAACAAAGATCAACTAACCAAAAATAATGGGGATAAATGGAAAAAGGAGAGTTTGAGCCAACTCAAATTCTCCTTTTTCCTATCTAGAAGCTAGTTTTGTCCCAGCCCCTTTTTATCGGGAATTAAACTAATGGTCCACCTTTTTTCAAGATATCTTCCGGAACATTGTTAAACTTTTTGAAGTTTTCTTTGAACAAGTTTGCCAAATATTGGGCTTTCTCGTCATATGCCGCTTTATCTTCCCAAGCTTCACGAGGATCCAGCACTTCGCTAGGAACTCCTTCGATTTGTGTTGGAATGTGCAATCCAAAGATCGCATCTTGTTTCGTTTCTACATCATTTAGTTTTCCATCAATCGCAGCACGTACCATCGCGCGTGTATAAGAAAGTTTCATGCGGCTTCCAACACCGTATTCGCCGCCAGTCCAACCTGTGTTCACCAAGAATACTTGAACATCGTGCTTATCGATTTTTTCACCCAACATTTCAGCATATCTTGTCGCAGGAAGCGGCAAGAAAGGAGCACCGAAGCATGTTGAGAAAACTGGTTCTGGTGAAGTGACACCGCGTTCTGTACCAGCCAATTTGGAAGTGAATCCGCTTAAGAAGTGGTACATTGCTTGTTCTTTAGTCAATTTGCTGATTGGAGGAAGCACCCCAAAAGCATCCGCAGTCAAGAAAATGATCGTTTTTGGATGACCGGCAATTGATGGTGTCACGATATTTTCGATGTAATGGATTGGATATGCCGCTCTTGTATTTTCAGTTAAAGTATTATCATCGTAATCAGGCACGCGTGTAGCCGGATCGATTACAACGTTTTCCAATACAGTACCAAAGCGAATGGCATTATAAATTTCCGGTTCTTTTTCAGCAGATAGATTGATTGTTTTTGCGTAGCAACCGCCTTCGATATTGAATACGCCATTGTCAGACCAACCATGTTCATCATCACCAATCAATTTCCGGTTGCTGTCTGCGGAAAGCGTTGTTTTACCTGTACCGGATAAACCGAAGAATAATGCTACATCGCCGGCTTCACCAACGTTGGCTGAGCAGTGCATTGAAAGAATTCCTTTTTCAGGCAATAAATAGTTCATAATACTGAAGATGGATTTTTTCATCTCGCCGGCATATTCTGTGCCGCCAATCAGAATGATTTTCTTTTCGAAAGAAACGATGATGAATGCTTCAGAATTTGTTCCATCCACAGCTGGATCCGCTTTGAAACCAGGTGCTGAAACAATTGTGAAGTCAGCATCATGTGAAACCAATTCTTCTTGAGTTGGACGGATGAATAATTGATGGCAGAAAAGATTGTGCCAAGCGTATTCATTTACGACTTGAATTGCCAATTGCGAATCTTTATCCGCTCCGGCAAAGCCTTTGAATACGAATAGCTCATCTTTGTCTTTCAAGTAATTTAAAACTTTGATATACAAGTTATCAAACACTTCAGAAGAAATTGGTTGGTTTACGCTTCCCCAGTCGATTTTACCTTTGATGCTTTCTTCTTCGACGATAAATTTATCTTTTGGAGAACGTCCGGTATATTTTCCAGTTTCGGCAACAATGGCGCCATCAGTTGTGAGTCTCGCTTCCCCGCGAATAACCGCTTTTTCAACCAATTGCGGCACCGATAATTGGGTGTTTATATTTTTACCTTTTAATAATTCCTTCAGCTCATTTGCAACTTCTACTGAATTCATCGATTAAATACCATCCTTTTTTTATTTTTAGGGAAATTATTCTTTGTTATATAATACAAAAAATAGTATAACACATTGGGTGGAATAATCTATACTAATCCTTAAAATTTATTTGTGAAATTTTTTGACTTCTCTTCCAACCTCCTTGAAGAAAATGGAATTATGAAAAGACAGTAGACAAATAAGAAAAAACATTTGACAATGCAGTATAGATTACGTAACATGTTGCATGAACGGATACTCTTATCCAGAGCTGGTGGAGGGTTAAGGCCCTATGAAACCCGGCAACCTGCATTATCTATATAATAATGCGTGGTGCTAACCTGATGCAAGGGATTCCCTTGAACGATAAGAGTGAAAGGTAGAGATTTCAGTTCCTTTCCTCATGCAGAAATGTGGATAGGAACTTTTTTTATTCAAATCAATCCGGCATATATTCAAGCTAAAATAGATTAGCGAGTTTTATACCTTTCATTATCCTCGTAATGTTCCTTACGGGCGGAAGTCGGAAAGGATCATGGATAATGAGTACCGTATCATAAAGAGCTTCGTCTCAACAATTTAGGAGGAAAATGAATGTCAAAACGTCGGCTGTTTACATCAGAAAGTGTAACGGAAGGGCATCCGGATAAAATTTGTGACCAAATCTCCGATGCCATTTTGGATGCGATACTCGCAGAAGATCCAAATGCAAGAGTTGCTTGCGAAACGATTGTAACAACGGGATTGGTCCTTGTTACAGGAGAAATTACAACAACAACATATGTAGATATTCAAAGCATTGTTCGTAATACGGTTGCGGAAATTGGATATACGCGAGGAAAATTTGGATTTGATGCGGAAAACTTGGCGGTGCTCACTGCAATTGGCGAACAATCACCGGACATTGCGGAAGGTGTGGACCGAGCATTGGAAGCCCGGGAAGGATACATGACGGATGAGGAGATTGAAGCGATCGGTGCTGGCGACCAAGGGTTGATTTTTGGATTTGCTTGCAATGAAACGCCTGAATTGATGCCTCTTCCGATCAGCTTGGCGCATCAACTTTCCAGAAGATTGACGGAAGTCCGCAAGTCGAAAGAAATCCCTTATTTGCGTCCGGACGGGAAAACGCAAGTGACGGTAGAATATGATGAAAACAACATTCCTCGCCGAATCGATACGATTGTTATTTCAACTCAGCATGATGAGGGCGTCACTCAAGAACAAATCAAAGAAGATATAATGGAAAAAGTGGTCAAAACCATCATTCCTGCAGAGTTGTTGGATGGGGATACAAAGTATTTCATCAACCCGACTGGCCGATTCGTAATTGGTGGACCTAAAGGGGATGCAGGGCTCACTGGCCGCAAAATCATTGTCGATACGTATGGAGGATACGCCCGTCACGGTGGGGGAGCATTCTCCGGCAAGGATCCGACAAAAGTGGATCGTTCCGCTGCCTATGCGGCTCGTTATGTAGCGAAAAACATCGTTGCATCCGGTCTCGCTGACCGTGTGGAAGTTCAGTTGGCTTATGCAATCGGTGTCGCCCGTCCTGTATCCATTTCCATCGATACATTCGGAACGGGAAAAGTGGCTGAAAACCAATTGGTTGAATGGGTAAATGAATTGTTCGATTTGCGTCCTGCAGGCATCATCAAAATGCTTGATCTGCGCAGACCGATTTACAAACAAACGGCTGCATACGGCCATTTTGGACGCACAGACATCGATTTGCCTTGGGAAAGAACGGACGTGGCGGAAAAATTACGCCAAAAAGCGGGAATATAATATAATATGAAATGCAGGCAAACAATATGCCTGCATTTTTCATTTATTTCTTTAATGATTGATAATATTTCCCTTTTTGAACGTATTCGTTAATGATGCGATCCATATCTTTCCGTTCCGCTTCGGTCACTTCCCGCACGACTTTTGCGGGATTCCCCATCGCAACGGAATTGGGCGGGATTTTTTTCCCTGGAGGCACTAAACTTCCAGCTGCAATAAGCGCCCCCTCGCCGATTTCCGCACCGTCCAAAACGATTGCCCCCATGCCGATTAATGCGCGTTTGCGGATAATGCAGCTATGTAGAGTCACCTGATGGCCGACGATGACCTCATCCTCAATAATGAGAGGGTTGTTCGGACTTTGATGCAAGCAGCTTAAATCCTGTATGCTGCAACGTTTGCCGATGATCGTTGGCGCCACATCCCCGCGGATGACCGTACCAAACCAAATGGTCGTATCTTCGTCAATGGTTACATCGCCGGTAATTGTCACATGCTCTGCAATATATGCGGAAGGATGGATTTTTGGTTCTTTGTCGTGATAAGGATAAATCATCGCAATGCTCCCCATTTCTAATGTATTATTTATGTATATTATCCTAACAAATAAGAAAATTTTTGAAAATAGAACGAACATCTTGTTGATGAAAGTTTTAGAGAAATAGGAGGACCGCTATGTGGAAGTGGGAAACGGATGTACAAGCGAAAGCGGTGGTTGTAATTGTACATAGCGCTTTTGAACACCATCGCTGGTACGCATGGTTGATTGAAAAATTGAGAACGGAAGGCTTTCATGTGGTAATGGGGGATTTGCCCGGCCATGAAGAAGGCTCGAGATATACAAGAGTACATGATGAATTGATTGATGAATATTTGCTTTTCATTAAACAATTGATGCAAAGTGCCCTTCAATATCAACTGCCGGTATTTGTCATTGGACATGGGTTGGGGGGGACACTGGCAATCCAATTTTTGCGGAAAACGAAATTGGAGTGCGCAGGGCTTATTCTGACCGCCCCATGGTTCCAATTGCAGAAACATTCAAATTTACTGGCTAGTGCTTTGGCAAGCATGAATTTGGCACCAAATAAAAAAATATCATTGGAATTAAATAAACGCCTGTTGACCCGAAATCCGGAGGGGATTTTAGAAATGGAGGATGATGTGCCCTATCATTCCAATGTGACTGTACGATGGTACCGGGATATTCAGCAATTAATGAAAAATTTGGCCACTCAGCAGGAAAGAACATTGACGTTGCCGATTTTGCTGATTACGCCGAATCAGGATAAAGTGGCGGACTCGGAAGCGGCCAGAAAATGGTTGTTGTTGCAAAAAACCAGGGAATTTCAATACAAGGATTGGCCATATAGTTACCATAATATTTTCCATGACCTTGAACGGGAAGAAGTATTTTTATATGTTCGGGATTTTATCAATAATGTACTTCGATCCATCGGTTACATCGTTTAATCTATTTGATTTGTAATATTTTGATGAAAATTATTTTCAAAAAATGATATCAGAAATATTGATTGATATTATTAATTTTTGTAATATTAAAATATTCTTTCAGAAAATAGTAAAAATTATTCAATTTAATTTCAAAGGGGTGTGGGTATGGTAGAAAATGCTTTGAACTGGATTTATGATATCCTTTGGGGTCCTATCATGATTTATGGGATTTTGATCGTAGGACTTGTGTTTTCCATTTTGACCAGATTTGTTCAGATCCGAAAAATTAAAGAAATGTTTGTCCTGATGTTTAAAGGGCAAAAATCCGATGCCGGAATTTCATCATTCCAGGCATTGACGGTGGCTTTATCGGGACGTGTAGGCACAGGTAACATTATCGGTACTGCCAGTGCCATTGCCTTTGGTGGACCTGGTGCGGTATTTTGGATGTGGGTCACGGCCTTTATCGGTGCATCAACCGCTTATGTGGAATCGACACTCGCTCAAATATATAAAACAAAAAAATTGGGAATCTATCGCGGTGGGCCGGCGTATTACATGGAAAAAGGAACAGGACAGCGCTGGTTCGGAGTCGTGTTTGCGATTGCCGCCATTTTGGCGATGGCCATTTTGATGCCTGGGGTTCAATCCAATGCCATTGTCAGCGCAATGGATAATGCCTTTGACATCTCTCCATGGATTACCGGTTTAATTACGATTGTTTTATTGGGTTTCATAATTATCGGTGGGGTTAAACGGATTGCCAACGCCGCTCAAATCATCGTTCCGTTTATGGCGCTTGCCTATATTTTAGTAGCGTTCATCGTAATTATTATGAATATTTCCGAAGTGCCTGCAGTGTTCGGGTTGATTTTCCGCAGCGCTTTCAATGTGGATGCCACATTCGGTGGAATGATTGGTGCCGCCATCGCTTGGGGGGTAAAACGTGCGGTTTATTCCAATGAAGCCGGTCAAGGTACAGGACCTCACGCGGCGGCTGCAGCGGAAGTATCCCATCCGGTCAAACAAGGTTTGGTTCAGGCGGCATCCATTTATATTGATACATTGCTTGTATGTTCCGCGACGGCATTAATGATATTATTCATGGGCACATATAACACGAATGTGAATAGCGCTGATGGGGAATTGATTGTGGAACATGTGCCTGGCCATTCTTATACTGAATTTACTCAGCTTGCAGTAACCGGAGCGTTTCCGGGATTAAATAACTTCGGTTCTGCATTTGTCGCTTTTGCTTTGTTCTTCTTTGCCTTTACAACATTAATGGCATATTACTATATTGCGGAAACAAACGTCGCCTATCTATTCTCCGGACGGACAGAAGGGGTTGTTACTTGGATTTTAAAATTTGTCCTTCTTGCATCCGCATTCTATGGCGCCGTAAGAACATCCGATTTGGCATGGCTCTTGGGGGACATCGGTCTTGGTTTGATGGTATGGACGAACGTAATCGGAATTATCATATTAGCGAAACCGACCTTTGTTGCCTTAAGAGATTATGAGCAACAAAGAAAAGCAGGAAAAGATCCGGTGTTTGATCCAATCAAGTTGGGAATCAAAAATGCAGATTTTTGGGTTGAGCGATTGAAACAAAATCAAAATAATGAAAAATAAATAAAATAACTGCCGACCTTTATTCAGGGTCCGGCAGTTTTTGTGCGCCCGGCATGTACATGAACTATAGGGTGTAAGTCCCGAACCCCGAAGACAGAAGTAGAGGTTAGCCAAGAGCAAGGGTGTCCGTGGTGACGCGGAATCTGAAGGAAGCTGGAGG
>NZ_JBHSNQ010000149.1:0-6209 GCF_042655065.1 Ureibacillus suwonensis | reverse complement strand
GGGTTGGAAAGTCTTGAAGCTCGTTATGAAAACTTGCGTCAATTATCTTAATTGAACCGCCGTATACGGAACCGTACGTACGGTGGTGTGAGAGGACGGGAGTTAATCGCTCCCTCCTACTCGATCTGTTTCTATCCAGTATTATTTGTAGTTCCCATTTTTCATTCACCATGGCTTTTCAATTGTTGCTTTTCTATGGCTGAACGAAACGGACAGACTGAACAGTTTCCACAATCATAGGTTTTTCATTAGAAACCTGTTTGATCTGTATGTATTTTTCATATGCTATAAATTGAAAATCAAGAACAGCCCATGAAATTTTATTTTGAAATTTCATGGGCTGTTTATATTTTTGAAGATGGTTTTGTCCCATTCTTTTTGGATATATGATACCGCTACCTCTTTTATTTTTCTTACGTTCCGGTCCTCCGATTATTTCCAGTTTTTATGCAAGAACGATTTTGTGCGTTCATGTTGAGGTTGTAGGAAGAATTGTTCCGGTTCATTTTCTTCGATAATTTCACCGCCATCCATAAATATGACGCGATTTGCCACTTCCCGTGCAAAGCCCATCTCATGGGTGACAACAATCATTGTCATATGTTCCTCCGCCAAATCTTTCATGACCTTCAATACTTCCCCTGTCAGTTCCGGGTCAAGGGCCGAAGTCGGCTCATCAAAAAGCAGGATCTGCGGGTTTAACATCAGTGCCCGGGCGATGGCAACACGCTGTTTTTGACCGCCGGAAAGATTGCTTGGATAGGCATCCGCTTTATCGGATAAACCAACTTTCTGCAGCAAGTCGATACAACGTTTTTCGATTTCCGCCATGGACTCCGTTTTTCGAAGTTTCGGCGCCAACATCAGATTTTCTTTCACCGTCAAATGGGGGAACAAGTTAAAATGTTGAAACACCATGCCCATTTTTCCGGTTATTTTTCGGATTTCTGCCAGTTTTGCATATTGGCCGTTTTTCACTAAAAAGTCTCCGTCGATACAAATACTTCCGTCATCGATTTCTTCCAAATGAATCAAGCTCCGCAACAACGTGCTTTTTCCTGATCCGGATGGCCCGATGATCGCGACCACTTCCTTTTTATCCACGGAAAATGTGATGGATTTTAACACTTCCTGATTTCCAAAGGATTTTTTTAAGTTTGATACTTCAATCAACGCCATGATTTTCACCTCTATTCGTATTTATATCGACGTTCCAGCCATTTAAAGAATACGGTCAATACGAGCGTCATCGCCAAGTAGATGAGCCCGGCAATAAAGTAAGGGACAATGGTGAATTCCCGGTTCACCGCTGTTTGGGCAAAGTGCAAGAGTTCCGGCACCGCAACGGCGTAAAGCAAAGCCGTATCTTTAATGAGCGTAATGGATTCATTGGCGACTGCCGGCAGTGCGACACGGAACATTTGGGGCAGAATGACGCGCGTTGTCGTTTGCCATTTTGTCAAGCCAAGCACTTTCGCCGCTTCATATTGTCCTTTATCGATGGATAGTAGTCCCCCACGGAAGATTTCTGCAAAATAAGCGGCATAGTTTAATACAAATCCAATACATGCCGCAACGAATCGGTCAAAGACTAAATATTCCCCTATCACCGGAATCATCGGCAGGCCAAAGCAGATTAACAGCAATTGTAAAAGAAGGGGAGTGCCGCGCATAACCGTAATATAGAGTTGGGCAAGCCAGGAGAGGGGCTTAAAGCGGCTGCGCACAGCCAGAGTGAGCAAAAAGCCCAATGGAATTGATATGAGTATGGCGATGAAGAAGAGCAAAACGGTCATTTGAGCTCCTTCCAACATCGGCCAAATAATCCTGTTCCAATAATCAACCATGATGTTTCCTCCCAAAAAATAAGAGTTCCATATCCTATGGAAACTCTTATCGAAATATTGGACCTCTTATTCTATCATAACATTATTTTAATACTCTATCTTCACCGAACCATTTTTCGGAAATTTCAGCGGCAGTGCCATCTTCATTCATTTCATCCAAAGCGGCTTGCAATTTTTCAAGCAATGCTTCGTTTCCTTTTTTCACACCTACACCATATTGTTCTGGAGCAAGTTCTTCATCCAAGATTTTGAATGTATCCGGTTCTTGTGTCATGTAATATTCAATGACGACTTTGTCAATTACAACCGCATCCACACGGCCATTTTTCAAATCTTGTAATGCAAGCACATTGTCTTTATATTCGTTCAGTTTCACTTCTTTGCTGATTGGATGTTCATTTAATGCATCCAAGGCGGAGGATAATGCTTGTACCCCCACTTGTTTGCCGGCAAGTTCATCGATTTTCTTGATAGGGGAATCAGCCAAAGTTACAACCACTTGGGCGTTTTCCAAATAAGGTTTTGTGAACAAGACTTTTTCTTTACGTTCATCAGTAATTGTGTAACCGTTCCAAATCAAGTCGATGCGGCCGCTGGATAATTCGCTTTCTTTTGTTGACCAATCGATTGGTTGGAATTCCACTTCCACACCCATTTTTTCAGCTGCGGCACGGGCCATGTCGATATCAAAACCGACGATTTCATTATTTTCATCACGGAATCCCATTGGTGCAAAATGGTCATCAATACCGATGATCAATTTTTCTTTATCCGCTGGTTCTTCTTTTGATCCATTCTTTTCATCATCTGAAGCTGAACCACATGCAGCTAAAACCATTACTGTCATTGCCATTAGGAATAATAAAGTGAATATACGCTTCATATCATACTCTCCTTGATATTAGTAATCTAACGATTTAGTAAACTAAAGTGCATTAGCAAAAAAAATGCAACACGAACGTTCGTGTTAAAAACTAATACAAAACTTCAGTTTTTTTATAATACCTTCGTCTTATATAGTAACCGCCATTGGGAACTATGTCTAGCCAAAAAATTTGACATTCTAACAAAAATGGATTAGTTTAAATTTTCTAACAATGAGTTTCCAAAAACATGTAGCAATAAGTACAATAATAACTGACCGATAAGTCTTATGCAGGAACAATTGGAATTTTGAAGATGGATGAAAAGAAGGGAGAAAGGGATGAAATTATGATTGAAGCCATTCGGGTGACAACGGAAGAGGAATTGGAAAAAGCCTTTGCCATTCGCAAGGAAGTGTTTGTGGAAGAGCAGGGGGTCCCGGAGGAAAATGAAATCGATGAGTATGATTCTTTGGAAGCACCATGCGACCATCTTCTGATTCTGGTCGATCAGAAACCGGTTGGGGCAGGAAGAATACGGTTTACCAATGGTTTTGGGAAATTGGAAAGAATTTGTGTGTTGAAACCTTATCGCAAACTGGGGATTGGCAAGGTGATTGTGCAAGAATTGGAAAAGATTGCGAAAGAAAAAGGATATTCAAAGGTAAAACTCCATTCACAAACACATGCAAACGCATTTTATGAACAGCTGGGGTATCAGATTCAATCTGATGTGTTTTATGAAGAAGGGATTCCCCATAATTTGATGGTGAAAACCCTCAAGGGATGAATATTGATTCTAAAAAAGAAAATTTATGTATTGACCGGGAATTGAACGGTTCATTAAAATAAATGAAAAATATTCTGAAAAGTGATATTGTCATATCCATCTTATTGATTCCATCTATTAATCTGGCATGGATTTCATAAATATTCATTAATGGGAGGTTTGAATGGAGCACAATCCGAAAGAGATTGCCCAAATCGCCATTCAAAAAGGGGAAGAAAAGGCGGAAATGCCCTTTTTCCAAATGTTCATTTTAGGGTTTTTGGGAGGGGCATTTATCTCCATCGGTTATCTTGCCTATGTACGTATTACTGGTACGATGCCCGAGGAATGGGGCAGTTTTGTAAACTTCATGGGGGCAAGCGTCTTCCCGATTGGCCTGGTGTTAATTTTGCTTGCCGGCGGAGAATTGGTGACTGGAAATATGATGGCCGTTGCCATGGCCTGTTTTGCCAAACGTATAAAACTGACAAAACTGGTCCGCAATTGGTTTTGGATTACGATTTTCAATTTTTTTGGCGCTTTATTTGTCGCTTATTTTTTCGGACATGTTGCCGGTCTGACGGAAGGGGACTTTTTGGAGAAAACGGTTGGCGCAGCCAATGGAAAGGTGAGCGCCAGTTTTGTGGAAGCTTTTGTATCAGCCATCGGGTGCAACTGGCTTGTCGCGTTGGCTGTCTGGTTGTGCTATGGCACGTCTTCCTTTTCCGGGAAAATTTTGTCCATATGGTTTCCGATTATGACGTTCGTATTGATCGGTTTTCAACATGTCGTGGCAAATATGTTTATCATCCCTGCCGCCATCTTTGCCGGAGAAATGACGTGGGGGCAATATGTTTCCAACTTTGTTCCGGTATTTTTAGGAAATGCGGTGGGAGGAGCAATATTTGTAAGCATGTTTTATTATTTGGCTTATCTAAAAAAGTAAGCAGCCTCCATCTTTTGTGCCATCGAATGAACAATCATTCATTTGACGGAAGGAATGCTTTTTTTGGCATTTGAGAATAATGTTGTTGAGGTGAAGAATCGATGGCACAATGTCCTCTTTGCAATTCATTGGATGAAATCGAGGTATATTGCCCAAATTGCCAAAAGCGATTGGAAGATTCGGGGAAAGTATCGGATTATCTTGATCCTTATGGTCACTACAATGATGAAGAAACGGTGAAGATGGGGGATGGATATCCAAATACGGCTAAAGAACAAATCTGTCCCCATTTGATGGTTTGTCCGGAATGCGGTTATGATGAAGTGCGCTTCATCCAGGAAATCTAAAGTGTGGTTTTTGCTCATTCAAAACTTTTTCATGGGCAAATGGGGGTGTTGACATGTTTCTGAAACAAAGTTTTGCTGAAACAAGCGTAGGGGATGTAAAACTTTTTGAAGGGAAAAATGCATTTTCAAAAGTTCATTTAAACGTATATTCCTTTTATCAGGATGGGGTGCTCATTGACTGTGGTGCCCATTCCATGAAAAAAGAATTCCTCAAATTTTTTGACCGCCTGTCCATAGACCGTGTGGTGATTACGCATGCCCATGAGGATCATGACGGATGCGCAAAATATTTAAGCGATAAAGGTTTGCCGGTTTATCTTCATCCAATGTCCGTGGAAAAAAGCAGGAAAAGGGCGGATTATAAATTATACCGAAAATTTTTCTGGGGGATTCGGCCGCCGTATCATGCCCTTCCCCACGAAGAAACATTTGAGTCCCGCAACTATCAATGGCGCGTCATAGAGACTCCCGGCCATGCGTGTGACCACGTATCATTCTTGAATGAGTCCACGGGCCAGCTCTTTTCAGGCGACTTATTCGTGACACCCAGAACAAAATTGATTTTGAGGGAAGAAAGCATCCCGCAAATCATTCGATCCATTGAAAACATTTTGCAGCTGGATTTTGGGGAAATGTTCTGTTGCCATGCAGGATATATAAAGGATGGAAAAAAGGCGTTTCAACAAAAACTGGAGTATTTATATGAATTGACGGATAAAGTGCAGACCTTATCAAAGCAGGGATTTTCCATCGATGAAATTCATCGGCAATTATTTCCTAGAAAATATCAAATATCAACGGTTTCCGGAGGCGAGTGGCATTCAAAGCATATTATCACATCGATCTTGTCCAGTTAAAAATTAATAGTATGTTCGGATGAAAAGAAAGTCACCATAAAAAAGATGGTGGCTTTTTCAAATTTTGAAACTTATAGGCCGGGCCGTTCGTATGTATGAGAAAAGAAATTATTGGAAAGCAGGGATGAACATGAAACAAAGTGGTTGCATCAAGTGCGGAAGCAGAAATGCGGGTACAAAGGAAGTGGCCATGACGGGCACAGGGTTGTCCAAAATGTTTGATATCCAACATAATCAATTTGTCGTAGTGTATTGCAAAAACTGCGGATACTCTGAATTTTATAACAAACAATCCTCCACCGCCTCCAATATATTGGACCTATTTTTTGGAGGATAAAAGCGGGGGTAAAATGGATGGAAAAAAACGGTCTGTCCATCGGTTCCTCGGCTGCTGAAATGAATATCCATGGGCACTACAATAAGTAAGGAAACATTTTTTAACAAGTTGTTCGGCAAAAAAAAAGGGCTTGTCTAAAAAGTCCATAAAAACAGAGCGAATGGAGAAAACAATGAGTTTTTCCATTCGCTCTGTTTCCTTATTTTTGAAATTGGTTTGGGAATTTGCGGCCCATTTCAGTAT
>NZ_JBHSNQ010000148.1:0-6189 GCF_042655065.1 Ureibacillus suwonensis | reverse complement strand
ACATACTGAAAAGGGCCGCAAATTCCCAAACCAATTTCAAAAATAAGGAAACAGAGCGAATGGAAAAACTCATTGTTTTCTCCATTCGCTCTGTTTTTATGGACTTTTTAGACAAGCCCTTTTTTATCTTTTGTCCCAGCCTCTTTTTATAATTTTCAGAAAAATTCATACCCATTAAACTCATGAACTTCCTTCACCGGATACCACTCTACGTTTCGTTGTAAGCAAAATAACCATTCCGACGGCAATAAGGATCGCCAAGAAAAACATGCCGGAAGATAATGTAAACATTCCTAAAATCGTTGGCCCGACAAAGCCACCCAATGCTGCAAAGGAATTGACCAATGCAATACCGACCGGCGCCGTTGATTCGGTAAAGAAGAAAGTCATATATGCAAAAAAACATCCGGTAAATCCATATAATCCGATTGAAGTCAGCATCAACATCAATACCATTGCCGTCAATGAATCGGCAACGGCACAACCGATGAAACCGATCATTGCAACAATCAACGAAATGAACAGGTGCTCCTTATGTTTGCCAATACGATCTGCGCTCCAGCCTACAAAAAGCATGGAAGGAATGGCCACCACATAAGGCAGCATGGCAAGCCAACCAATCTCCAAATTTGTCGTAGCTTCGGACAATGATTTGATGATGCTCGGTATCCAAAAGGATAGTCCATAGACACCGGTATAAGCCACAAAATAGAAAGCCGATAATTTCCATACCGTTGCATCTTTTAACATCTCTTTTTTCGAAACTTTATTCACTTTGCTGCTGGCGATCCGTTCCTTTTCCAATTCACCTTCAATCCAGTTTTTCTCTTCTTCTGTAAGCCAATTTGCATCACGGGGACGATTAATTAAATAAAACAGTACCACAACCCCAAGTATAACTGCAGGAATGCCTTCCAAAATAAACATCCAGCGCCATCCGGCAAGCCCTGCCCATGCAATGTTATCCATTATCCAAGTGGAAATTGGTGCCCCTATTAAACCTCCGATCGGCAAAGCCATAATTAAGACTGCTGTTGCAATGGAACGTTCATTTTCTTTGAACCAATAGGTCAAATAGAGAATAATCCCTGGAAAAAATCCTGCTTCTGCAACACCCAATAAAAATCGAAGGATATATAAATGTGCGGCACTTTGTGCAAATCCTGTCAAAACCACAACAATTCCCCAAGTGATCATAATGCGGGCAATCCAAATTCTTGCCCCGACTTTGTGCAAAATCATATTGCTCGGGATTTCAAAGAAGAAGTATCCGATAAAGAAAATGCCGGATAATAAACCAAATACTTCAGCGGTCAAAGCCAAGTCTGCATTCATTTGAAGGGCGGCATATCCCATATTCACCCGATCAAGATAAGCGACAATATATAAAAGCAGGACAAACGGCAAAATGCGAACCATCCTTTTTCGTGTTGCAGATTGTATCACAGCAGGATCAGTCATTTTTTCCCCTCCATTTTAATGTGATGCCGATGCGCTCGCTCAACTCTTCCAGGGATAAATCTCCCATCAGCTCTGTGACACCCACTTCTCCATCTTCAAATGTAAAAATCGCATAATCGGTTACGAGCATATCAATTGTTCGGATTCCGCTGATGGGATAAGTCAGTTCTTTCACGATTTTTGTCGAGCCGTCTTTAGTGAATAATGTTGCCGCACCAATCACTTTTTTCGCACCCGTCACCAAATCCATGGCTCCGCCAACACCTAGAATCGGTTTGTTTGGAACTGCCCAATTCGCCACTTGTCCCAATGTATTCACTTGCAAAATCCCCAAAACCGCCACATCAATGTGGCCGCCTCGGATCATAGCAAAGGAGTCTGCACTGTTAAAGAAGGAGGCGCCTTTTGTAATCGTCACCGGTTCTTTTCCGGCATTGATCAATTCCGCATCCAGTTCTTCTTCTGTCGGCGGCGGACCGATTCCCAGCAATCCGTTTTCCGATTGAAAATATAAATCTTTCCCTTCCGCAAATGAAACCACCAATGTGGGAATGCCGATGCCCAAATTGATTACTTGGCCATCTTCCAGTTCCTCGGCGATCCTTTTGGCGATTTTCAAACGTACATCAGCTTCGGACAAATCGATCACCTACTTTTTTATATTCCGTTCGGATAATGTAATCCACGTAAACATGCGGGGTGATGACATGTTCCGGATCAATTTCGCCCACTTCGACGATTTCATCGACTTCCGCAATCACGATATCCGCAGCTGTCGCCATTATCGGATTAAAATTTCTTGCCGTGGCATGATAGGTCAAATTCCCCAACCGATCCGCCGTTTTCGCACGAATGATTGCCACATCCCCTTTGATCGCCTTCTCAAATATATACCGTTCTCCATCAATGATCCGTTCTTCTTTCCCTTTTGCCAGTTCCGTTCCAACAGCCGTTTTTGTATAAAATCCGCCAATTCCTGCCCCGCCGCACCGAATGGCTTCTGCCAGAGTCCCCTGCGGCAGCAAATCAATCTCCAGTTCGCCTTTTGACCAGGCAATCACCGCTTCTTTGTTGATGGTAAAGAAAGATCCGGTCGCTTTATCAATCTTTCCCCGGATAAAAAGCTGATGCAATCCCATTCCATAATCTCCTAGATTGTTGCTGACCACATGCAAATGTTTCACATCCGTTTCGCATATGACGTCAATGATTGTCAACGGCGACCCTACGATTCCAAATCCGCCTACCAAAATGGTCTGACCGTCTTTGAAAATCGAAGAAAGTTCGGAAGGATGATCAACGACTTTTTGTTTCATCGGATTCCCCTTTCTTTTAAGTGGAATATAATGAGTGATTTACATTCCCCCTGCAACTTTGACATGCTCCATTGTGATGGCTGATGCTTCATCAGAGGCCAAAAAGAATACGGTATTGGCAATCTCCGTAGCTTCAATGAACCGGTTCATCGCCTGGCGCGGATACATAATTCGGACGAGCGCTTCCTGTTCTGTCAACCCTTCGCTTTCATATAAATCTTTCAATTGTTTTTCCAACAACGGCGTTTTTACTGGCCCAGGCAAAACCGAGTTCACGGTAATCCCATAAGGGGCGCCTTCCAACGCTGCTACACTGGTGATCCCTATTACACCATGTTTTGCGGCTACATAGGCCACTTTTTCCGGAGTAGCCATTTTTCCATGAACGGAAGAAATATTGATGATTCGGCCATATCTTTGTTTCTTCATTTGAGGAAAAACATGTTTTGTCATCAAGAAAACGCCGGTCAACATGACATCAATCAACTGCTGCCATTTTTCCAGTGGGAACTCTTCAATTTTCGCCCGATATTGCAGACCCGCATTGTTCACCAGCACATCGATTCTGTCATGTTCCCTGATAATTTTTGAAATCACCGCATGCACTTCTTTTTCATTACTCACATCCAAACGGTGGCCATAAGCGTTTTCCCCCAATTGTTGAACGGCCTGATCCACCTTTTCTTGATCCAAATCCAATAAGTAAACAATATCGCCGTTTTCAATAAACTTTTTCGTAATCGCCGTGCCGATTCCACCGATTGCTCCAGTGACTAAAACTACTCTTTTACTGGACATTGACATCACCTCAGTAACGTGTATGGATTAAATGTTTTAAAAGTTCGGAATCCCTTTGCAATACGTATTCATCAAATCCCTTTCCAGGATATTCAAAGAAACCTTTCCCGTTTTTTACACCTAAATGATTTTTCTCAACCAAAGTACTTATGGATGAATATTCCCTTTCACTTGACTCGATTTCTTTCTGAAGATTTTTCAGCACAATCAACCAGACATCCAATCCGCCAAAGTCGATGATTTTCAGCAAACCGCTTGCTGAAAAGCGGAAACCGGGACCATCATATAAAGTTTTTTCGAGATCTTCTTTTGAAACGATACCATTTTCCAATAGCGCTAATGCTTCTCTCGCCAATGCCACTTGAATTCTATTGGCGACCAGCCCGGGAATTTCTTTGTGAACGATGATCGGGGATTTATCAATGGATTCAAAAAATGCTTTCACTTTTTCCAATACTTCAGGGGAAGTTTCTTCTAAAGCAAGCAATTCAACCAGTGGAATGATTTGCGCGGGATTAAAGAAATGGGTCAGCAGCAGTTGTTTTCGATGTTTTGTTACATGGAGGGCAATATCTGAGAGTTTTAAACTGGAAGTGTTTGAAGTTAATATGGCATCCGGTTTTGCAATTTCGTCCAATGTTTTAAAAATTTCCTGTTTTATTTCAAGGTTCTCTGTAGCACTTTCTATGATTAAATCCGCATCCTTTAAGTCTTCAAGGCTTGTTGAATAGTTGATAAATGCCTTTGATTCCTTTTCAGAAAATTTCAAAGGATATCCGCTTTCCTTAAAAAGTTGAAAATAAGTATTGAATTTATCCTTGGCTGTCGCAATTGCCTCTTCGGATACATCGACAACATGAGTTTGGATCCCTTTGATGGCAAAGTAAAAGGAAATACCAAACCCCATTGTTCCAGCGCCGATTACTCCAATCTTTTTCATCGTAAACCTCCTTTTAGATTAATAGAACAAAATTGCAACAATTAATCCAGGTACCGCGGCAACCAATGGTGCTATGACTGAAGTTGCAAAAATATGTTTGTAAGCATCCTTATGTGTCAATCCTGCAACGACCAACGTGGTAATGACTGCACCATTATGAGGAAGAGCATCCAAACCGCCGGATGCAATGGCTGCGATGCGGTGGAATGCCTCAGGGCTGACACCAAGGCTTAAATAGAGATCTGTCAGCGTTTCCATCGCAATAGCCAGTCCACCCGAACTGGATCCTGTAATACCTGCCAACAAGTTGGTTGCGACAAAGAGTGAAATCAAAGGGTTGCCAGGAATATTCGTGACGATATCCTGAAAGACTGCAAATCCGGAAGTGGCCGCAATGACTGAACCGTATCCGACATCTGCAGAAGTATTGATGATCGGCAAAACAGCATTTGTCGCACCAATATTGATTGTTTCTTTTTTCAGGGATATATATTTATGGAAAAGGACCGCACTAACAATCACTGTAATCATTAAGGTATATATAATTTCTAATTTTACGAGGTTTAATAAAACCAGCAATAGAACGGGAGGAATCAGACTAAGGATAATATTCGGGAGTTTTTTATGGGCATATTTATCCTCAACTTCGTCTTCCTTGCTTTCTAAATTTTTCATATTAAAGTATGTTTCGCCCCGTTTTTCAGAACGTTTCAACGCGAAATGGATATACCAAATATTGATGATGATAACAAAGATAGCGCTTACAATTCCGATCCAGGCACCTGCAGTAACGGTTGTCCCCAAATAGGCGGTCGGGATGATATTTTGAATGGCGGGAGTTCCCGGAAGCATCGTCATTGTAAAAGTCGCCATCCCCGGCATAAACGCCGCAATAAATAAGTGCCATGGGATATTCATTTCTTTGAAAATCGGTTTGGCGATTGGCAGAATGGCAAAAATCACAACAAATAAACTTACGCCGCCATATGTCAACAGTGCACAAACAAACATGATTGTGACCAAAACTCTTAATTTGCTCTTTTTACCCGATATTTTCAACAGATATTGAGCTATCGTTCGGGCAGCTCCGGATTCTTCCATAAATTTGCCAAACATCGCTGCAAATAGGAAAATTAAGAAATAATTCTTCACATAATTTGTAAATCCGTTCATATAGTCATTTTGGAAGGTATCGATGATCGGCATATTGTTCAATATCATGACAAATAAGCTGACGACCGGAGCTATGATGATGATGGTGAACCCTCGCATTGCCAAAATCATGAGTAAAATTAAAGATAGAATGATGGTGATCAAACTCCACATCGAAACTTCTCTCTCCTTTTTAGGAATTTATAGTCCGATTACATTTTTCTAACATTCCGCCTCCTTGCTTCTCATTTTAATTTACATTAAATGGGATTTTTTATTGATAGTTGGTTTTGCCCTGATAGGTATGTGTATAACATCTTATTAACAATTTGTGAAACTTATTCGAAATTTTAAGAAACAGTATCATATCGTTTTCCAATGATCGGATCAATAATAATCGAGTAGGAGGGAGCGATTAACTCCCGTCCTCTCACACCACCGTACGTACGGTTCCGTATACGGCGGTTCAATTAAGATAATTGACGCAAGTTTTCATAACTTCCGTGAATAGCTGTTCTCTTT
>NZ_JBHSNQ010000147.1:0-5959 GCF_042655065.1 Ureibacillus suwonensis | reverse complement strand
GTACAGGAAAGAAAGCAAAAATGCATTTCAATCTGGTGACGTTAATTTATAATACCTGCAAACTAGCAGTTGATCGAATCAATGCTTTATTACAGCAACAAAACCAAGTTGCATAATTAAAAAAAAAACGAAGTTTTTAGTATAGGGGTACTCTATACTTCAGAAAAACTATGATTTATGAAATTGATTCAATTAAAGGAAATTTAGAAAGAAATGTTCCGATAATAACACAAATAATGGTGGCGTTAGAAAAAAAGTATGAAGTAAGTGTAATTTGTTCAAAGTGTGATATTAAGCTATTCGATTTACTGGAGAAAAAAGGAGCAAAAATCTATTGTTCGTCACATAATACCTTTGGTACATCTATAATTAAAAAAGTATCTGATTGGTATGGGGTTAGAAAAAATTTTAAAGAAATACTACATAGAATATATACTAATCGAGATATATTATATATTGGCTCTGTAGATACTGCTCTTGCTATGGGAAAAGAAATAATGAAATATCCGTATATTCTTCATATTAGAGAATTGTATGATACTCATCCGATTTATTTAAAGTTAATGAGACCTTTCGCTCAGTCAGCTAAAGTTGTGATAATACCGGAATATTCACGGGCTGCAATTTTAAAATGTTGGTTAAATTTAAAGAAAACACCGGTTGTTATACCAAATAAAACATATGATCATCCTAGGAAAAGAAATATTAAAATATATAATTATGACTTAAACAGAATGATCAATAGTTTATCTGATAAAAAGATTCTTTTATATCAAGGACATATAGGCAGAGATCGTGGAATTAAAGAATTGATTGGATCGTTAATGAAAAATTTAGATGATAATTATGTTCTTGTATTAATGGGGCAAAATCATGATGGATTCGTAGAAGAATTAATAAGTAAGTATCCTCGAGTGTATCATATTAATCATGTTCCAGCCCCCTTCCACTTACAAATAACAAGTCATGCATATATTGGATTAGTAACGTATGATGATAGTAATTTAAATAATATTTTTTGTGCACCTAATAAAATATATGAATATAGTGGATTTGGAATACCAATATTAGGTCGCGATATTCCAGGTTTAAAATATACAATAGGTAACAATAATGCTGGTTTATGCGTAGATATTACAAACGAAAATGAAGTGCAACAAGCTTTAAGGGAAATTGATAAAAATTATAACTTTTATTCAGAAAATGCTAGTAAGTTCTTTGAAGATACAGATTTAGAAAAGTTATTTGGTAGAATAATGAAAGAATTTGATTGAATAGGTATAACTTTAATTAATATAATTTTGAATTTAATAAGAAATAAGTTGTCTTATTTTATTAATGCAAATGGTTCGGATGATTTTTGGTTTGAATTGAAACGAAAACTTGCTGTTAACAAAAACATTTGAATATTTAAAATTTTTTAGATAAAAAATCAGAATATACTTCACAGTATTTATTACTATTATTTAACTTTGGATCCTTGTTTGATTGGCATCATGTTTTCATGTCTAGTTAATATTATATGTTTATTGTATGTATATATTATTTGTTCAGTACTTTGAAGGCTTTATTTTTTGTTAAAGCTAAAATTTTTAAAGGGGTTAAGTCAAAATAAATGAAGAAAAATCTAGTAATACTAGACGAATTTTTTCCTTTTTTAAACAAAGAGCCTTTTTTAGAAACTGAAATTAATTTTTATAACAATTGCAATGTTTATATTTTTGCTTGTAGTGCAGATAGTAGTATGCCTTATCGAAAAATAAAAAACAAAAATATAAAGTTTTTTGCTCAAAAAAAGGAAAAAAGTAAACTAAAAAAGGTCTTCAGATATATAAATGCAGTATTTTCGGTTGATTTCTTTAAGGAATTATTATTTTTATTAAGAAATAAAAAATTTAATTTACTAAGAATAAAGCAATTATTATCATTTCTTTCAATATCAAGATACAAGTATAAGTGGATTAAGAAAGAACTAGTTAATTTGGGTATAAATCAAAATTCGAATATTATTTTTTATTCTTATTGGATGCATTTTCATGCCTACACGGCTTTATTGTTAAAAAATGATTTCAAAAATAGTAAGGTGGTTACTAGATGTCATGGATTTGACCTATATGAGTATAGGAATTCATTAAATTATATTCCCTTGAGAAAAAAAGTATTATCCAATATTGATGAGATTTATTCTATTTCAGAAGATGGAAAAAGTTATTTAACTGAAAATTATCCAAATATAAAAATGAATATAAAGGTGTCAAAATTAGGTACAATTGATTATGGTTTGATGGATGAACCTGGAGAACGAAATCCATTAAAAATTGTCTCATGTTCTTGGGTTGTACCTGTAAAAAGATTAGATCGTATTATTAATGCTTTACAATTAATTAATGATATAGATATAGAATGGACACACTATGGTGATGGAGAATTATTAGATTCAATTAAAAATTTAGCTAGTTTAAGCCTGGGGAATAAAACAAATATTACTTATCATTTTAAAGGTTCAATTTCAAATCAACAAATATTAGAAGATTATTTAAATGAACAATATCATTTATTTATTAATGTAAGTGAATCTGAGGGGATACCAGTTTCTATTATGGAAGCTATATCTTTCGGCATACCAGTAATTGCACCTAATGTAGGTGGAGTTAAGGAAATTGTTGTTAATAATATAAATGGAATGTTATTAGCTAAAGATTTTACAGATGACCAATTAATTAATGCTATTAAATGGATCGCAGATATGTCAGATAGCGAGTACTCTAATTTAAGACAGTCTACTAGAAAGTTTTGGGAAGATAATTATAGTGCGAATAAAAATTATTCGACTTTCATTGAAAATATAGTTTGAAAGGAATAGGAGTATATGCCAGGTTTTTATATAAGCACTTATAGAACTCATAATGAAATAGATAATTATTACAATGAAAAATGTATAAAAAATGAAATAAAAAATAACAAGTATGTAATAAAAAGAAACACCCTTAACCGTTTTCTTGACGATAAAGTTTTTTCTGAAAATGAAAAATATATAATTATAGTCGAGGGTGTCATTCTTAATAAAAAAGATTTAATTCAAAAATATAATAAAAAAACTTTTTTTGATACTATTGTCCATATGTTTGAAGAAGTGGGGGAAAGTTTTTTTAAAGAGTTTAGAGGCAGCTTTTCTGGTGCTTTATATAGCAAAAAGGATGATTATTGGATAATTTATACTAATCATGTCGGTGATACTCCTGTTTTTTATTATTATAATGATAATAACTTTATTGTTGGCAGTGAGATTAATTATATTGTTGAGACATTAAAAAAGGAAAACATAAATTTTAATATAAATGAACAATCAATTTATTCAATATTAACCTATTCATTCATGATTGATGATCAGACTCTAATAAAAGAAATAAAAAAAATTGACTTAGGTTCTTATATAAAAATAACAAAAAATCAATTAAAAGAATTTAAATACTTCGAACTAACAGATGATAGATATGATGTAAAAGATATGTCCATTGATGAGTTAGTAGAGCAAATTGATATAAAATTTAAGAATGCTATAAACTTGGAATATTCAAAAGATATTGAATACGGGTATCAACATTTTAATGAATTAAGTGGTGGACTGGACTCAAGAATGACTTTATGGGTGGCTCACGAATTAGGATATAAGAACAATTTAGTAGTTACTTATTCAAAATCCGGTTATTATGATCAAAAAATCGCAGAGGAAATTACATCATATTTACAGTATAACTGGATATTTAAATCGCTAGATGATCCGAATATTATTTTTGATTTAGATGAAAATGTAAAAATGAATTTCGGATTAAATTGCTATTTTAATGTTACAAAGAGTAATGCAACGTATAAACTGATTAATTTCGATAATATAGGAATTTGCCATACCGGGCAAATTGGGGATGTAGTATTAGGTACCTATTTAAATTCTGTTGAAAATAATAAACTTTCAACTTTTAAATATGCGGAGTCATATAAATTGATTGATAGATTAGATAAAAATATTTTAGAAAAATATAAGAATGAAGAATTATTTGCAATGAACGTACGAGCATTAAGGGGTGTACTAAATTCACATATAATAAGAAAGAACTATTTTGAAACAACTTCTCCTTTTTTAGATATAGACTTTTTAGAATTTTGTATGAGCATACCTTTAGAATATAGAATTAACCATAAATTATATAAACAATGGATGAAAAAAAAATATCCCAAAGCTTGTGATTTTATATGGGAAAAAACAAAATCAAAGGTAAATGCTAGTGATTTTAGAGTTTTTATTAACAAAGCGATTATATTAGGACCGAAAAAAATTGCTAGAATAATGGGAGTTAAAACTAAAGTAAAACCGAATTCAATGAATCCTTATGATTATTGGTATCAAAATAATACCCATATTAAGCAATTTATGGATACGTATTATAAAAATGAAATTAATAATTATAAAATTAGTAAAAGATTAAGAGAAGACATGATTTATTTATATAATGAAGGAAATGCTTTCGAAAAGTCCCAAGTATTAACAGTTCTCTCGACACTAAAATTATATTTTTAATTTAATTTGAAAATGAAAGATATTTTACGAAATTTAATTAAAAAGGGACTTTTCGATATTTTAGGTGCGAATTTATTAAATAGGATTATCGGTTTTGCAAGTAGTATAGTATTAGTAAGAATTTTAACAAAAGAAGAATTTGGTTTATATAGTTATGCAGACAATCTTGTGAAGTTTTTTTTGTTGTTTAATGCATTGGGTGTAACAGCAGGAATATTACAATTTTGTAGTGAGACTAGAGATTCAGATAAAAAATACTCTTATTTTAAATATGGTATTAGGTTAGGTGTATTGTTCAATTTCTTTGTCAGTTTATTAATTTTATTCTATGGTCTTCTATTTCCATTGAAACTCGAAAATGCAAGATTTATATTAATCAGTATGTTTTTATTGCCCATGGTCAGTTTATTATTTGAAGCAATTCAAATGTACTTTAGGGCAACGTTGCAGAATAGATATTTTTCTTTGTTGAGTTCTTTAAATACCTTTCTTATTTTTCTTTGTTCAATTTTAGGTGCATATTTTTTTCAAGCTATTGGGGTAGTATTGCTTAAATATATAGCTTATTTAATTTCTATACTTGTTGGAGTTAAATTATTGAAAGACTTTTTTCAATTTATTAAAGCACCTAAATTGTTATACAATGAGCGAAAAAATTTTATAAAGTTTTCTATGGTTTCTTCCTTTAATAATGCAATTGCCCAATTACTTTATGTAATTGATATTTTTTTAATAGGAATATTGATTGTCGATGCAAATGAAATTGCATCATATAAAACTGCAACCTTGATACCATTTGCTTTAAACTTTATCCCATTATCAATAATGACTTTTATATATCCTTATTTTGCAAAAAATCATTCTAATAAAAAATGGATTAAAGATAATTATAAGAAGCTCACTAAATATTTACTAATAATAAATTCTGTAATATCAATATTTTTAATTATATTTGCGAAGTTCATAATAAAATTGTTATTTGGTTCACAATACTTAGATTCAGTATATATATTTCAAATTTTGGCTTTTGGCTATTTCATAGCAGGTACATTTAGAATCCCAGCGGGAAATATATTAGTAATGTTGAAAAAATTAAAGTTCAACTTTTACCTTTCGATAATTACGGGAATACTTAACATTGTTTTAGGGATTATTTTAATTTATAAGTTTGGTGCAATTGGTGCTGCTTTTTCAACTATATTAGTATTTATATTCACTTCGTTATTAGGATCTATATATTTGAATTTAGTATTAAGAAGAGGCTGGGACAAAACCCTCCTCTAAAATGGAAACAGCCCATGAAATGTTGGAATGAAATTTCATGGGCTATTACTATTTTTTTAATAAAAATAAGGACATCTTCTGATAAAATTTAAGTATCTA
>NZ_JBHSNQ010000146.1:0-5895 GCF_042655065.1 Ureibacillus suwonensis | reverse complement strand
TGCCGCTCGCTTCCTTCAGATTCCGCGTCACCACGGACACCCTTGCGTTAAGCTAACTGTTACTTCTGCCTTCACAGTTCGGGACTTACACCCTATAGATTACACCCATGCCAGGCGCACTAAAAAGGAGAATTTGAGCCAGCTCAAATTCTCCTTTTCTCATTGGAAGAGGGTGTTGTCCCAGCTTCCTTTCATTTTTTATACTGCCCCTATGGCTTTTCCTTTCACAAATCTCGGACTGTTCCATAACTTCACCCATGATTTCAAGGCTGTAATAACGATGACAACACCTAAGATCAACATGATGACGGACAATACTCCATTCAATACGGAATAGCCTGCTGAAGCGGAATTCCAGTACACGTTTTTAATCATCCAGATCCCGGCAACATTGACTGAAATATAAAGGTATACCAGAGGAATGATGCAAGTTAATACATAAATTCGCTTCGTTGCAATTTTTAAGATGACCGTTGCGCCGAGCACCAGCCCGATGGAAGCCATCAACTGATTGGAGACACCGAAGAGCGTCCAGATCGGACCAATTTCTCCGGTGTACAACAAATACCCCCACATGAAGCAAGCCAATGCACTCGCAAAGATTGTACCCGGCCACCAGTCCGTGCGTTTTAATGGTTTGATCGCGTCACCCAAGAAATCTTGAATCAAGTAGCGGGCAACACGGGTACCTGCATCAATGGCAGTCAAGATGAACACCGCTTCAAACATAATGACAAATTGATAGAAATAGCCGCTCAAATGCGTAAACCATGGAACACCCGTAAAGATTTGCGTCATCCCTACGGCAAGGGACACTGCACCGCCTGTTCTTCCTTCCAAGTCGATGCCAATCGCTTGGGACAATTGCGGCAGGTTGACAACTTCCATCCCTAATGTGGCAAATACGGCCGGTGCTGCATTGATGGCGAAATAATCAGCAGGATGCAAGGAAGTGGCGGCAACGAGCGCCATGACCCCCACCAAACTTTCCACCAGCATCGCACCAAATCCCACAACCCGGATATCTTCCCATTTATCCAACATCTTCGGTGTCGTTCCGGATCCGATAAATGCATGGAAACCGGAAATGGCTCCACAAGCAATGGTAATGGATACGAAAGGCCATACCGGACCGGCAATGATTGGCCCACCGCCATGAATAAACTCAGTCACCACCGGGAATTGAATGACAGGATTCACGAAAAATACTCCGATAATCAGCGCTATGAACACTCCAATTTTCATGAAGCTGGACAAATAATCCCTTGGCGCAAGCAAAAACCAAAACGGCAACGCTGCAGCAAAAAACGCATAAATCGGTAAAATAATGGCCAAAGTTTGGCGATCCAATGTCAGCCATTCCCCAAGAACCGTTCCTTGGATATATGGACCCACAAAAACGCCGATCACCAATAAAATAAATCCGATGGCAGATGTGGCAATCAAATTTCCTGTTTTCTTATAGGCGATTCCGACCAGCATGGCAATCGGAATTGTAATGGCCACCGCGAAAGTTCCCCATGGATTCCGTTCCAACGCACCTAAAACAACCATGGAAAGGCCGGCCATCGTGATGGTAATAATGAATAACATGGCAAGACCTGTACAAAATCCTGCCACTGGCCCGAGCTCTTCCTTCATCACCTCTGAAAGCGATTTCCCTTTTTTCCGCATTGAAGCGAATAACACCACCGCATCATGCACAGCGCCGCCAATAACCGCTCCAATTAATAGCCATAACAGCCCAGGCAGATAACCGAATTGGGCGGCAAGCACAGGACCCACCAGCGGGCCGGCTGCGGCAATCGCCGCAAAGTGATGCCCGAAAGCCACCCATTTGTTCGTTGGCACGTAATCTTTTCCGTCGTTTAATTCATGGGCGGGTGTCGGCTTTTTATCATTGATCAACAACACTTTTTTTGTAAAGAAATACCCGTATAAACGGTAGCCGATGACAAGCACACAAATGGCGCCGATGACAATGGAAAGCCCATTCATAAATTTCCCCCATCACCTTGTGATTAAATTTTTTTTAGCGTGAATCCCCTGAAAAATTCCTATTTACAAACCCCTACGTTTTTCCTTTTTGATTCCCCCTTGTATCACTTTTTTATGATTGTATGTTTTCATTTTCCCAAATATATTTATTTATTAAAAAACACCCGATAGGACGTATATTGAAACCAATCGCCCGGATTAATGCCATCATTCTTGGAAAGTTGATAGTGGATCAATGAATCGCTTGCCATGCTTTGCAACATGACGGAAGATTCTCCGCAAGTCAATAATTCGTTCACCGAAAGCCATTTCGCTTCGAATAATTCTTCTTCCTGGATGCGGATCGGCTGATTATCATTGATGGGCTTGCAGGCAAAAATGGCCATATTGTCGCTTACTTCCCCGCGGATGACCCCGGTGCGGAATCCGACCATTCCGGTGACAATGCAGTCGATCCCAGTCTCTTCTTTCACTTCTCTGAGAGCCGCTTCATCGGCCGTTTCACCGATTTGGACAAAGCCTGCAGGAATGGACCAAACGCCTTTTAATCCGCTATACTTCTTTTTTACCACAAGCCATTTCCCTTCGGAGTTGACGACGACCGCCCCAGCTCCTAACCATACATTTCCCCGATTTTTTTTCATATGTAATCCCCCTTTGTCTACTACCCACTATATTACAATTTCCAAAAGTTTTTGAACATATTGAAGTGATGAACCGATTCCCCAAAGTATGAAAAACAATAAAAGAAGGCCGCCATTGGAGACAGCCTTTTCAAGAACCAACCTTTATTTCAGTACATACTCCGCCAAAACCCGTTGAACATTATAAATATTTGCCGTTCGATTAAAAGTTTTTTCAATCGGCAGTTCCCTTCCGGATAACCATATTTTCAATTCCGCATCCAAATCAAAAGTTCCCGCATTTTCCACTGAAAAATGCACGATACTTTTATAAGGTATGGAATGGTACTCCACTTTCTTTCCCGTCATTCCCTGTTTATCGATGAGGATCAACCGTTTATTTGTAAAAACAAACATGTCCCTGATCACTTTATATGCATGCTCCACTTTTTCCGATGATGTCAAGATTTCCTTTAATTCTTCATTGATTTTCTCAACATCCACTTCCGACGCATTGCCCATTAATCCGTCAAACAAACCCATACATTCCACCTCTTCAATTCAGTTTATTTTAGTATATAACGGATTCCTTCATTTATTTAAAGTAAGGTAAGCCCTACGTTGGAATTATACGGCAGTCATAAAACCGCAACAAAAAACCTCTTTAATTTGCAGTCCGTAACATACAAATCAAAGAGGCCAAAATCTCTTACCCTTTCTTCCCAAATCAGGGTGGTTATATTCTTTTGTGTACATGCTGTATTGCCGCAACCATGCAATCTTTCCTTAACATTCTTCCGGCGTGCCGGCCACTTTCGCCGTTCTGAAAGATGAACCGCAGCCGCAGGAAGCGATGGCGTTCGGATTGTCGATGGTGAATCCTCCGCCCATCAAAGATTGTTTATAATCGATTTTTGTGCCCATCAAAATGGGTGCATCCTGCTGTGAAACCAAAATTTTAATGCCATGTTGTTCATCGGTATAATCGTCTTCATTGATATTCTGATCAAAATTCATGCCATACGTAAGACCGCTGCATCCTCCGCCATGGATAGCCAGGCGCAAATAAGCACCTTCCTCTTCGTTATGCTTTGCCATCTCTTTGATGCGATAGGCAGCTGCTTCAGTCAATTCAATTACTCTTTTTTCCGCAGTCATCCGAATCACCTTCCTTAAACAATATAATAACAGTGAAATCCTTTTTATGACAAACAAACTGCTTTCATTATAATTCCTTATCAGATCCTTACTATGCAATCCATTTCAATAAACAAAAAGACAAAACGGCGTACCCCTGCAAACGAGCGGGTACACCGTTATCAATTAAGGAATCTGATTTTTCAATTAGAAAACTTGTTCTACTTCTACAATGCCGGGCACTTCTTCCAATAATGCGCGTTCGATGCCGGCTTTTAACGTGATTGTGGAGCTTGGGCATGAACCGCATGCACCCAGCAAACGCAATTTTACTACGCCGTCTTCCACATCGATGAGCTCGCAGTCGCCTCCATCACGAAGTAAGAACGGGCGCAATTTATCTAAAACTTCTTTTACTTGTTCAAATTGTTCAGCATTTGTCATCTTTCTCGACTCCTTTCATTAAAATCATTATAATGTGAACAAGAGAAAAAATCCATTATAAATCGCTCTGAAAGGGGTTATAAAATGAAGAATCAAATACCTATAATAGAAGTTTACGGCGCAGACCAAATTTGCGCCAGCTGCGTCAATGCCCCTTCTTCCAAAGATACTTATGAATGGTTGGAAGCCGCCATCAGCCGTAAATTTCCGGATCAGCCTTTTAAAATCCGCTACATTGACATCAATCAGCCATTGACGGACAAACGGGATCAGGAATACGCTGAGCGCATTCATAATGATGAATTTTTTTATCCCCTTGTCCTCATTAATGATGAAGTGGTCGGGGAAGGATATATCCAAATAAAGCCTGTATTCAAGGCACTTGAAAAATTGGGTTTCGTACCCGCTGAATAACCGGCATCCAAACAGCCAAAAATTCGCAAGCACCCTTAAGTACTTGCGAATTTTTGCAATCAGTTATCGTTTTGACGTTTATACATCCAAAGCAAACCAGACTTCAATAGGCGGGCGATTCTGCCGGTCATTGTTTTATCGGCAATATATACAAACCCTTGTTTTTTCCCTAATGAACCCATAAAACCTTTTAATTTGATTTCCGGCATTTTTTCCGGCAATTTTTCGCCTTTCCATCGCAATTTCAACACCTGGGAAACCCGTTCAGCTTGTTCTTCCGCCAGCTGCGCACTCGCAGGCAAATCGGATGATGCACAATCTCCGACAACATAGACATGTTCATCATCAACCAATTGGAAATATTGGTTGACAAGTGGACGGCCTTTTTTGTCTTTTTGAGCATCCATTTCCCGGACAATTTTCACTGGGCGCACACCAGCTGTCCAAACAATCGCATCCGCTTCAATCACTTCATCGTGATTGTACAATTTTCCAGGTTCCACTTTGGTGATATTCGATTTCGGAATGATTTCCACATTATTATCTTCAAACCACTCTTTTACATATTTGCTCAATTTTTCAGGAAAATCGCGCAAAATGCGTTTTGAACGGTCAAACAATTTGATTTGCAAATCGGAACGGCTCTCCCTCAATTCGCTTGCAATTTC
Source organism: Ureibacillus suwonensis (assembly GCF_042655065.1). Taxonomy (NCBI): domain Bacteria; kingdom Bacillati; phylum Bacillota; class Bacilli; order Caryophanales; family Caryophanaceae; genus Ureibacillus; species Ureibacillus suwonensis. Next base: position 611 of record NZ_JBHSNQ010000146.1, on the reverse strand, counting down.
GATTCCGCTCAAACCTGCTCCTACAATGGCCACCACCGAACCGGGAGGGAGTCCGCATAACATTTCAAAGGTTTTGCGAGAGTTTGCAATTGTTTGGATGCTTAATGTGTTTTCCTCCGCACCTGGTACACCGTGATAATCGTCCTCACATCCAAGCCCAATGACTAAATCATCATACGGTATTTCTCTGCCGTCTTCCAAATAGACTTTTTTCTCTTTGCGATCGATTTTAGTAACTTCTCCATACACTTTTTCCAATCGTTCATGCTCCGGGAAATTCACACGCACTTTTTTATCCGTTGTTGTTCCTGCTGCAAGTGCGTAAAACTCGGTTTTCAAACTATGGAACGGGTTACGGTCCACTAAAATGATCATTGTATCCTCTGGAAATTGGTTAGGCAATAAACGCAACAAAATGCGCATATTTCCATAACCGCCGCCCAATAAAACAAGTCTTTTCATAGAAAACTCCCCTAATTTATTTTCGTATTGTCAAAAATTACTTAATAAAACTTACGTTTTTGTTGATATAACTAGTTTTATATAAAAAAAACTTGCCACCCCCTTAAAATTAGGGTATTTATGAGGTAACCACACACTCAAAAATCCCT
>NZ_JBHSNQ010000145.1:0-5751 GCF_042655065.1 Ureibacillus suwonensis | reverse complement strand
CTGTTTCCATTTTAGAGGGGGTTTTGTCCCAGCCTCTTTTTTTGTTTTGAGGGGGGTTATGGGGATTTGTTGAGTGAGGGGGGATTCGCTTTTGCTATGCGGGGGATTCGCTTTTGGTGTGCGGGGGATTCGCTTTTGGTGTGCGGGGGATTCGCTTTTGCTATGCGGGGGATTCGGGGTGGAGGAATTCTTCTTTTGTGTGGTTGGGGGTTTTTTTGGTGGTGGATACATTCTTATTTCGTGCGGATGGGGGGCTCTTTGGTGTGGATACATTCTTTTTTCGTGCGGATGGGGAGTTCTTTGGTGTGGATGAATTCTTTTTTCGTGCGGATGGGGAGTTCTTTGGTGTGGATGAATTCTTTTTTCGTGCGGATGGGGAACTCTTTGGGGTGGATGGGCTTCTTCGCATGTTCGGATGGCATCCCCGCTTGCTCGGATACGACCACTGCTTGCTCGGATAACTCCTCTTCTTGCACGGATGGCAACTTCTCTTGCTCGGATAACTTCTTCTCTTGCTCGGATGACCTCCCCGCTTGCTCGGATACGACCACTGCTTGCTCGGATAACTCCTCTTCTTGCACGGATGGCAACTTCTCTTGCTCGGATGGCATCCCCTCTTGCTCGGATACGACCACTGCTTGCTCGGATAACTCCTCTTCTTGCACGGATGGCAACTTCTCTTGCTCGGATGGCATCCCCGCTTGCTCGGATAACTTCTTCTCTTGCTCGGATGGCATCCCCGCTTGCTCGGATACCACCCATGCTTGCTCACATAATCCCCAATCTCGCTTAGATACCGTCCCTCGCTCGCATATACACGTAAAGAAGCGCCCCTTAAATTTTTCCCAAACAAAAAACACCTCCGAATGAATCGCTTCATTCGAAAGGTGCCTCAATTTCAAACTTCATCATTTCCCATATAAACTTCTTGTGCTTCCAAGAGAAGCCTCCGCGCCAATTCCCACTTCCGCTTTCTCCGTCTTACTGATTGCAGAAGCAAGAATCACAAATCCCAGCATCAGGATGAAGATCAAATCCAACAATCCGGTATGAATCGAAACGGTAAACAACGTGATGACAAACGCGTATGCGATTGTATGGAAACTTTTCACTCCGGCTTGTTTCATTTTATTATAAAGCAAGGATACGATGGCTCCATAGAGCAGGAAGCCAATGGCCACGAGCACATATCCCCCATCCAGGAACAATTGGCCGATAAACGTCGGTGTTGTCGTTCTGCCTGGGCGGGTGATGTATTTTCCTTCTTCCACGCTTAATGAGTTCACCACTTCTGTCACTTTCATGCGCGGAGAAATTTGTTCTCCCGGCAAGACGGTACTGAAGATGCCTTTATGGATTTCTCCTTTGAGATAGCCTTCTTTTTCAGTATACTCAATGATTTTACTCAACACGATATGGCCAGTGACCATTTCGCCGTTCAATGCCAAGATCCATTTTGGCGTCGCATTGACGCGCTGTTCAGCTGTCAATAATTTCTCCAGCTCTTCTTCTTCCAAATGCTCACGATCCGGTTGATCCCGCATGTTGAATTCCTTGGACGTATCTTCCATCAACACGCGCACAAACCCGAACAATGCAAAGGAAATGGCCACAACGGCGAGGAATGTCAAGAACCAAGTCAGTTTGACGCGTTTCACCACATAATGAAATACAATAATGCCTGTAAACAACATCAATGCCAATGGTGTCCGATATCCCATCAATAAAAACAGGAACATGACCACAGCAAATAAAATGGCGTACACAATCGCCTTTTTCCACGTCATCGTTTCTTCTTTGATCATTTTATAAGAAAGAAGCAGCAATACCCCGTACCACAACAAGTGGCTGAAGAAATTCAATTTCGGGTCCAAATTCCGGCGCACGGACTCGTCTTCAAGCCCGATCATCCCTTGGGCGATCATCATCACATACGCCACCAATCCGATGGCCGTCAACAGCACCACAAAATGGACGATATATTTGCTCAACTTGGACAACCCGAACGTCGGCAATGTCCATTTTTTGCGATCCACCACATAAACGCCGATGTAATAGCAAACCACCGACAAAATCACGGCCGGCCAAATCGATTTTCTCACATTGAATAAATCGAACCGCCAAAAATCAAACAAACTGACGACGAAGTAAGCCATCAAAATAAACGGCAAAAAGAAATATGGCGAGAACGTATCTATTTTATTTATATTGTTAATCGTCGCTTTTATCCTATCTTTCATATAACTTCCCGAACATCGATTTCCCTGCAGATGCTCTTCCTTTCCCTCTCTTCATTATGTATTTTATTATTTCAGCAAATCAAAGGTAATTATAGCACAAGATAGCGCCATGAAATTAAACATTTCTATTAAAAAATCAATAGATTCCATATTGGATTTGGCGCGGAGAAAGCGCCAAAATCAAATCACCTACTCACTAACCTCATTCACATTCATGCATTTTACATGATTTGAAACCGCAACGCAATTCCCCGGTCAGAATTCGGAATTGGAGAAACATTTCATCCCATTCCGGCGAAAGTTTCAGTATGGGCCAAGGATCCCGGATTATGAAAACGTACCGCCGGACAATTTATTCATTTTTTTGATAAACATTCAGGTTCCGGTCATTATAGGCCAATAGGACATAATCCGGATGAATTTCCTTCAAATAGTCGATCAAAGGTTTATCGAAATAGCGTAAATCAATGATGGTCAACCGGCGGAAATGGGATGCCACCAGCAGTTGGATCGGGTTGAAATAGGAATCCTTGATCACCACCAAATGCTTGTCCACTTGGGGCTTTTGATTATAGATATTCAATTCGATCAAATCGCGGCTGTATCCCTCGCTGTATTCGACCGGTCTTGATTCCTCATAAGTTTTGGCGATTCCATAAAGCTTGTCCACATCCGCCTGATATTCCCTCGTGGCCGTTCTTTCATAAATGGTCAATATCTCTGAAAAATCAATTGGTTCATTGTAACAAACCTGATCATCATTTTCCACCGTCATCGCCAAGATTTTGTTCCAAGAACCTAAAAATTCATTTTTCAAACATACGGTATTCCGCTCATCATAAGGGATCGGGGACAAATATTCGTCCATCCGTTCGCTCAACGTGCCAATCAACGCTTCATATGCCGCATACGCCCCTCTCATCGTCCAATGGTGGTCCGTTTTATAATACATTTCTTCCACAGGAATGGATGGATCCATATAATCCATTAGACGAACTTCATCTACATTTCGTTCCTTCAACAGCTCATGAACTTTCCGGTTTTGTTCCTGCCCCACATCTTTTGGCATGAACTCGGGAGCTTTCAAAATATATGTGGCTTTGGCTGGGAATGAATAATACGTGAACGGGATGCCGGCTTGTGCCAAATCGTGGGAAAGCCCGGACAATTCATCAACGAACTTCTCGACAGCTTCTTCCTCCACTTCCACCACCGGCGATACAGCAATCCAGCCATCTCCGGCAAGATAATATTTATCGTTCAAATACAATTTCCCCATATGTCTTTGCAACAGCACGTATTCTCTGATCCAGCCGTCCCGCTTTGGAAACTGGTCGGTGAAATAGTCCTCAAGATGCTTCGAATATTCCCCAGAAAATATTTGTTCCAATCCGGGCCGTTTATTCAGCACTGTCAAATTGCGGTTCTCCATTTGGGAAACTGCCCGGTCCGGCATCCATACGTGCACTATGAGCATGCCAAATATGAAGATGAAGAAACTTATCGGCAACAGCAATTCGAATTTTTTCATCATATCACCTAGAATCTGAAATAAATAAACGGATTATGCGTTGAATTCACCAAAAACATCGTCACGATGAACACAATCAATAAATAGTAAGCGGTTTGGACAATCCGGAGCGACACATAAAAGCCGTTGTTTTCTTGCGCTTTTTGTTCACTCCATTTTGCATACCATTGATAAACCGGGATTGAGAAGAGGATGCCCGCCACATAATAAAGGCCATAATCATTCAGAACCAGCAATGTTCGATAATCATACAATGGAACGTCATTCAAGAAGAACATGGTTTTGATGTAATTAAAGGAATAAGCAAAATCATCCGCCCGGAAAAAGACCCAGCCGATCATGACAATCAACAGCACATACACATGGCGCAACACTCGGGGGATGTTATCGAGCCATTTCAAGACCACCCATTTTTCCAAACAGATCAACACGCCGTAGTAGAACCCCCATGCCATGAACGTCCAGCTGGCACCATGCCAAAATCCGGTCAAAGTCCACACGACCAACAAATTCCGATACACTTTCCATTGGGCATCGACGCGGCTTCCGCCTAACGGGAAATACACATAATCCCTGAACCATTGGCTTAACGAAATGTGCCAACGACGCCAAAACTCCGTAATGGATTGGCTGATGTACGGATAATTGAAGTTTTCCAAAAATTTGAATCCGAAAATGCGCGCCAGTCCGATCGCCATGTCGCTGTATCCGGAGAAATCAAAGTAGATTTGCAGCGTATAAGCCAGGATGCCCAACCAAGCCGTCCCCGTCGCCAAGTTGTCGCCGGAAAGGGCAAAACAATAATCCGCCACAGCCCCCATTGGATTGGCGATCAGCACTTTTTTCGCCAACCCTTGAATAAATCTGCGCGTCCCGATCATTAAATCTTCATTTTTAATGATCCGTCGCTTGATTTGCTCGGCAATCGTCTGATAACGCACAATCGGCCCTGCAACGAGCTGAGAAAACAGGGAAATAAACAGGGACAAATCGGTGAGGCTCCGCTGCGCCTTCACTTCCTGCCTGTACACGTCGATGATATAGCTCATGGCTTGGAAGGTATAGAAGGAAATCCCGATTGGAAGCGGAACTTCCTCGAATTCAATGTCGACATGAAACAGGTCTTCCCATATGCCGATAAAGAAACCCGCGTATTTGTAATAGCCCAAAATCGCAATATTCACGATTAGCGTCAGTATCAACAACCGCTTCTTTTTCGCGGAAGGAGGCGTTTGATCGATGACAATCCCCATCACATAGTTCACCAGAATGGAAATCAGCATCAAAAAAACGTATTTCGGCTCTCCCCAGGCATAGAAAAACAAACTCGCAATCAACAACACCATATTGCGGAAATATTTTGGAGAAATGAAATAAGCGATAATGACTAACGGCAAAAATAAATATAAGAACACTAAGCTACTAAATACCATCGTATTACCCCAATACTAAGCATTTGTTTTCCGTGAAAATCGACAATAAACCGTGTTTTTTGCAAATTCTCTCTACTTTGTACATTGTAAACGAAAGTCTTGGCCAGTGCCATTCCATATTTGGATTTATTAATGGCAGATCAGTTTTTGGGAATACGGGAGTTTTTGGATTGGCGAATTTTCTTATGGGTTTGGGACATTTATGCCCAGATTCGGCGGGTATGCTTATTTTGCGACGCCTTAAATTTTCGTTTGGCGGATTTTCCTTGGGTTTTGGCGGATTTCTTCATCAGCATGGCGGATTTGTTCCCAAATTTGGCGGTTTTCCTTCTTTTATGAAGCCTCAATCTTTCGTTTGGCGGATTTTCCTTGAACTTTGGCGGATTTCTTCATCAGCATGGCGGATTTGTTCCCAAATTCGGCGGTTTTCCTTCTTTTATGAAGCCTCAATTTTTCGTTTGGCGGATTTTTCTTGGATTTTGGCGGATTTCTTCATCAGCATGGCGGATTTGTTCCCTGATTCGGCGGATTCCCTTCTTTTATGAAG
>NZ_JBHSNQ010000144.1:0-5418 GCF_042655065.1 Ureibacillus suwonensis | reverse complement strand
CCAAAAGAAAGAGGTGTCTTTTTGGTTTTTAGACGAATTTTTTCAGTGTCAAGTGAATATGAGATACCCAAAGAAACCTATCAAATCAAGGATTATTCATAAATTTTTCACTGCGAAAGTTGAGTAAGTAATTTTACTATGATAATTTTATTTATGTAATCTAAAAAAGACTAACAACTTTAATCGTTAGCCAATACCGTTTCTTTTCCTTCATTACTGTAGATGAGCAAATTCACTAACATAAATTTACATCCATACAAAAAAGGAGACATGAACCCGATTCCTTGATTAGAATAGATGTGTCACCAAACCATTCTCAAGGAGGTTCATGTCTCATGAATAGACTACCACATCACCAAGGAATCGACAAGTTTTTCGCAATGTTGGGGCTGGCCCTTTATTTCTCTAAGCCGGTCATGAAGCATCTCATTCATATTATCGATGCGCTGACAACGAAAGGATTTGCGGGAACCTTGACCGATCTGCATCACGAGAGCTTTCATCCCAACCATCGAACGACACTGAGCCATTTTTTCACGAAAAGCCCTTGGGATGAAGAAATCTTGCTTCGCAAACTCCAGCAGTGGATGCTTCGTCATGTGGAACGAACGGCCAAGCGAGAGAATCACCCCATTTTTGTTTCGATCGATGATACGATCTGCCGAAAAACGAAGCCTTCGTCACAGGCGAAACACGCTATTGAAGGGTGTAATTGGCATTATTCTCACGCGGACAAAAAGTCGATTTGGGGACACTCTCTCGTCTGGCTCATGGTTCATACGATGACGCAAGCCTTTCCCTTTGCGTTTCGCCTCTACGACAAGGCGGATGGGAAAAGCAAGGGTCAATGGGCCATCGAGATGCTTTCTTCTTTGGATGTGCACGGTTCTGTTTATGTGCTGATGGATTCTTGGTACCCATCGAAAACACTCGTGGAAGCCTGCCTGAAAAAAGGATTCCACGTCATTGCGATGCTCAAGACGAATCGGGTTCTCTATCCAAAAGGCATTGCGATCCAAGCCAAGCAGTTTGCACGCTACATCGAACCGGAAGACACCCATCTCGTCACGGTGGGAGAAGAGCGTTATCGCGTGTATCGCTACGAGGGAGCGCTGAAAGGTCTCGATGATGCCGTTGTGTTGTTGGCTTGGAAAGCCGATCAGCCGATGACACCTGAACATCTTCACTGCGTCTTGAGCACCGACCGGGAGCTAAGCGATGAAGAGATCTTGCGCTACTATGCCCAGCGTTGGTCGATCGAATGCTTTTTTCGACAAGCGAAAGACCAGCTGAAGCTCGATGGGTACCGCGTTCGTCAACGTCGGGCGGTGAAACGGTATTGGATCTTGGTGCAACTCGCTTATGTGTACAGTATGGTCGAATCCAACAGCGATTTCTCTACCGGGCTTGACTTCCTTCAAAAGAAAAAAGGACATAGCCTCGTGGAGTTTATTTACGATGCAGCGAAACAAGATATTCCCATTGATTTCGTTAAAAAACAGCTTCATGTGGCATAAGGGGTACTCCGTTTGTCTCTTTTTACATGGTAATTATTGTAATGAAAATTGCTCAACTACAGATACAATTAACAAAATATATTGTTTTTTGCAGAGGAGGACATAACCCACAACGAGGGGCTGTACATTGACAGAATGGTATATGGAAATGGCACAATTGTATTTGGATCTAATTTTAGTGGCAGATTTATTTTGGTCCGCTATGAATCCAAGAATAATCTGCCACTTTTTTATATACAAAGTAATTACATAATCTAAAAGTCATTATCAATCTATACCTACAATTTGACTACGACGTTCAAGCAATATAACATCACGCCATACCCCATTTAACTTTCCTATACGTTGTCGGATACCCACTTTACGAAATCCAACACTTTGATGTAAACGTAAACTTGGTATGTTTTCCGGGAAAATCCCTGCTGTTAATGTCCAAAATCCTTTTGCTTCTGATTCTTTGATTATGGCTTGTAGAAGTTGTTTTCCAACTCCCTTTCCTCGGCTCACATCTCGAACATACACACTAACCTCTCCCACCCCTTCATACACGCAGCGATCCGATACTTTACTGATCTTACACCAGCCTTGAATACCTTCTTCGTCTTCAGCGACTAAACATAAATTTTCCGCAATGGTCGATTCCCACTTTTCTAACGATGGCACTGTTGTTTCAAATGTTGCTTGTCCTGTCGCAATTCCCTGCTCATAAATTTCCTTTACTTGCGACCAATCCTCTTTGCGAAAGCGGCGAATGTTCATATGAAAAATCCCTCCTTATTTTCATACAGAAAAGGCACTAGGAATCTCCCCAATGCCTTTTCCATGTAACATTAGCAACACTCACGCTGAAATGTAGATGGGCAGCATTCACGTTCCATAGTGGCTTTGTCTGCAACATCTTGGCTTTCTTTTACTTCCACAATTTGAATATCGCAGCAACCTTGCTTTTCTTTGGAATTGCCAAATATCATTTTCAAGATGTTCATTTGAAGTTCCTCCTTAAATGATATAGAATAAAAATCTGATAACGTCGCCATGGTCATGGCAGAACCGACAAACGCAAAGACCATCTTCTTTCTAAAGATACTGTGTAATCATGTTATCTCCGGTAAGCTTACACCTACTGAGCTGGTCATCAGGTGCCATTCCCTTTGCAATCATCATCTGTGAGATCGGAATCATCGTGGGAAACGACTTGCTCAACTATTTTTTCTTCCCCAACGAGTTCCGATCTGTTACACCACATTTTTTAAGGTTTCATTGCTTTAATGATCGCAGAAACAATGTAATCCGCGATGTTCGCTCCAGGCACCCAATCTTTGATAAACTCCTTCGATTCATCTTTTGGTTTAATGGTGATCTGTGTGAATCCACTCTGTTGTAACATGGATTCCAGCTCTCCAATCGATGCTGCTCCTGATACGCAGCCCGAATACAAGACATCCATATTGTTTTTGATTTCCGATGGAAGTTCTGCCGTCGCCACAACGTCGGAAATGACAAGGCGCCCTCCTGGTTTCAGCACACGATAGGCTTCCTTGAACACTTGGGGCTTATCTGGAGAAAGATTAATGACGCAATTGGAAATAATGACATCCACCGAACCATCTGCCACCGGTAAATATTCGATTTCTCCTAACCGAAACTCAGTATTGGTAAAGCCACCCTTGGCAGCATTGTTGCGTGCTTTGCTGATCATTTCTGGCGTCATATCCACACCAATGACGCGCCCGGTTTCTCCGACCTGACGAGCAGCCAAAAAGCAATCGAAACCGGCACCACAACCAAGATCCAACACCACCTCTCCGGGGTTCAATTCCGCAATTGCTAGCGGGTTGCCGCAACCAAGTCCAAGATTGGCTCCTTCTGGCACGGCAGATAATTCCTCATCCGAGTATCCTAGTTTTGCCGATACCTCATTAGGTGTACCACAAAATCCGGAAGAGGCTGAACAACAGCTTCCAGAATTTACTTCCTGCAGCGCAATTTGCTTATAGCGGCTGCGGACATTTTGCCGGATTTGATCGTTATTAACGTGATTCATAAGTTATCACTCCTTAAATGATATAGAATAAAAATCCTGATAACGTTGCCATCGTCATGACAGAACCTACAAACGCAAAGACCAGCTTCTTTCTAAAGATACTGTGTAATAATGTGATCTCCGGTAAGCTTGCCCCTGCTGAGCTAATCATCAGCGCCATGACTGGTCCCAATGCCATGCCTTTTGCAATCAACATTTGCGAAATGGGAATCATCGTGGAAAGACGGATATACAAAGGAATTCCGATGATTGCTGCAAGTGGAACAAGCCACCACTTATCACCTCCCATATAGGTTGATATCCATTCTGTCGGTACAGCACCCTGAATAAATGCTCCAATGCCTGCGCCCAAAAGCAAATATGGATAAACCGTTTTCATTAAGTGAAAGGTCTCCTGCAAAGCTTCTTTCATGTTTCGTTTTTTTCCGATCTCCACCTCTCCTTTCACCATCACTTGCTTTATTTGATTTTCAAATCCGAGTTTTTCAAGCGTGAATCCAATCAGTATGGATAAAATGGTTGTGATAATGGTATAAGAAATCGCCACTTTTACTCCGAGTGTCGCAGCCATGAGTGTCAATATGGTTGGATCGAGCACAGGAGAAGCAAATAGAAAAATCATCACAATACCGAAACGGACTTTCTGATTTAAAAGCGATACGACAACCGGGATCGTAGAACATGAGCAAAACGGTGTAACAAAGGCAAACGCAACAGCAATCAGTGCTCCGAATAACGGATGGCGCTTTGTTAACAAACTTTGCATTTTATCATAAGGAATATATCCTTCTAGAAAGTTAATGACGAACGAAATAGCCAAAAACAAAAGAGTTAATTCTAACGCAATATAGAGAAAGTCTTGAAAAATCGCTATGCTCATTGATTATCTCTCCTTATTTTATTTGTAAATTGCAACTATTAATTTAACAAATAGGCAAGCCTAGATATACTTGCCTCAAAATAACGGTTTACAACATACACTTGATTTTGCCATGCACTCATTCAACAATTTAATCGAACGAATCACTGTTTCTTTCTCAAATTCCGTCATATGCGAAAACACTTCTTCTAAATATCGATTTATTTCTCGATCAATGGTTGTTGCGATAAACTTTCCCTCGGTGGTTAACGATAACGTATATACCCTTCGATCTTCAGGGAGTGGCGTTTTTTTTACTAATCCCTTTTTCACTAAATTTTGAATCTGTCTACTGAACGTGGTAATATCCATTCCCAATACTTCAGCCACTTGTTGCATGGAAGGAGATTCTCTTTTGTCAATTTCATAAAGAATATGACTTTGAACAAGAGAAATATCTACAGCATCAATCGAACAGCAATTTTTATTTAGAAATCCGAAACGACGTGTCATCACTTGAAACAACTCTCTAATGTTTTCCATTTTTTCACCTCTATAATTATTTATATCATATTATTTGCAAATTGCAACCTTTTTGTTTTAAAAAATAAAAAAATTTTATCGACATGTCTCGTCCTTTGTTTTGTATAAAGCATTTATATCCACTTAAAATCGAGTAGGAGGGAGCGATTAACTCCCGTCCTCTCACACCACCGTACGTACGGTTCCGTATACGGCGGTTCAATTAAGATGATTGACGCAAGTCTTTATAACTTCCGTGAATAGCTGTTCTCTTTATGCCAGTGGTCACTCCACCCTCCAAGAGGTCTCCCACGGGATTCACCGCTTCCTTCCTCAAGTGAGGTACTATGTTTTCTGTGTTCATCATGACTCACTGAATGCCAAGGGCTATTCTCTCTTAATTGTTCGGTCCTTCTTAGTAGTTCTAAACCAACTAATACTATGACCTCTGCTGACTTCTGACGGTTCAGCTACTT
>NZ_JBHSNQ010000143.1:0-4299 GCF_042655065.1 Ureibacillus suwonensis | reverse complement strand
GTACAGGAAAGAAAGCAAAAATGCATTTCAATCTGGTGACGTTAATTTATAATACCTGCAAACTAGCAGTTGATCGAATCAATGCTTTATTACAGCAACAAAACCAAGTTGCATAATTAAAAAAAAACGAAGTTTTTAGTATAGGGGTACTCTATACTTCAGAAAAACTATGATTTATGAAATTGATTCAATAAAGTAAATATTTCTTATTTTATTACTTTGATTATATGGGTATTAAGGTTGATAAATTTGGGGAAATTCATCTATTGCGTTTATGACCACAATATTCTTAACCTTGTCTTTAATTTTAATTCTTTCCTTAATCTGCATCCGCTTATTTAATCGTTCAACATATGGACCAGCTTTTATGAGGTTCGTGTTCCCCGGATCAGTACTTTGCCTCCAGCTTCCTTCAGATTCCGCTTCTCTCATGTCTACCATCGTGGTTTAGTACTTGCATCTTAAAGTTCAGGCACAAATCAGACATGTATCAAAGGCTGGCCCCTCATCAAGAGTGGATGCCAGCCTTTTCATTCTTGCGATCCTAATTATTTTTCCAACAACGTTTGATAATACTCCTCCAGCGGGAACACCCGGCCTTTTTCATCTTTATAAACCACATGTTCCGGCTTGAAGTGTACCGGTGAATCAATGCCGCATGCCGCAGCGATGCGGAAAAGCCCTTCCCTTAATGTGATGACATAGTTGGCGGTGCGGTATTTCTTCTCATCAATGACCAGCGCTTTCTGCAAATCCGGATCTGTCGTTGCGACACCCACAGGACATGCATTGGAATGGCATTTTAATGCCTGAATGCAGCCCACTGTAATCATAAAACCGCGGGCGATATTGACGAGATCCGCCCCCATGGCAAGGGCAATCGCAATCCGGTCTGCGGAGAACAGTTTGCCGGAAGCGATGATTTTCACCCGCTCCCGCACGCCATGTTTGACCAGAGCATTCTGCAACAATGGCAAGGCGGCCTTAAGCGGCAAACCGACACTATCAGCCAACTCCTGATACGTCGCACCCGTTCCCCCTTCGCCGCCATCCACCGTGATGAAATCCGGACCTTTTCCCGATTCTTTCATCGCCTTGGCTAATGCTTCCGCTTCATGTGGGCTTCCGATGACCACCTTCATGCCCACCGGTTTCCCCGATTTTTCACGTATTTGTTCAATGAAATCGAATAACGTATGGAAATCATTAAACTCTTTGAAACGGTTCGGGCTATCAATGGAAGTATAAGGTTCCACCATGCGGATTCTTGCAATTTCCTCCGTCACTTTTTCGGCATCAATGTGGCCGCCGCGGGTTTTAGCCCCCTGAGCCAATTTGATTTCGAAGGCTTTCACCTGCGGAATTTGGCTTTTCTCCACCAATGCGTCCCAGTTGAAATTCCCTTCTCTGTCACGTACGCCAAATAAACCGGGACCAATTTGCATAATGATATCCACATTGCCCTTCAGATGATAATCGGAAAGTCCGCCTTCCCCGGTGTTCATCCATGTCCCTTTCGCAATGCCGAGACCCTCGGACAACGCAGTAATCGCATTTTTGCCCAGGGCACCGTAACTCATTCCGGACATGCCGATTTGTCCTTTGACAATGAATGGATGCTTCGTATGTTCCCCAATCACAATGGCATCATCATCATGCAAGAGGAACGCCTTTGATTCATGATCTTCCCATTTTTCTTTCCTTTGTCCAAATAAAGGCTCATTCAATAGAATGTACCGTTTCGTTTTCACCCTTGTTTCCTGATCCATTTTCAATTCTTCCGTTAGTTTCGGAAACATGGAGTTGCGGATATAAAAGCCGGGTTTCTCAAAATCCCTCAATGAACCATATCCGATCACATCGCGTTTATATTTTGCGGATTTTACAATGGTTTGATATTCAAAACGCGAAAACGGCTTCCCTTCTGTATCATGATCGAATAAATATTGGCGCAATTCGGGACCGATTGTTTCAAATAAGTACCGCGCCCTGCCGATAACCGGATAATTGCGCAACACCGGATGTTGCTTTTGGCTGCGGTCAATAAAATACAAATATAATCCGATAACGATTAAAACTAAGAAGATGAAGCATATGATTACCGAACCGACAATGATCAACACATCTGCGAGATTCAATAGCGCTACCTCCAATAAAAACCGTTATTCATCCACATATCTTAGATTTCTCAAGTATAGGTAAAATATTCAATTGATTATTTGGGCAAAATGCTTCCTTTCTATTGAAATTCCCTTATTCCGATGCCCATAAACACCAGAGAATGTCAAAAATCGCCATTTTTCGCCATAAACGAGCAAATCGGATCTTATTAAATTCAGAAACTTGCATATTTTTTCATGCCCGTTTCCGCCGGTGGGAATGGTTTTATGTTGTGTATAAATGGCAATAATTCGATGCACCGAAATGTAGCGCCCTTTGGATAACCAAAAAGTTCAGGGACATTGCTAACTGCATTAAGCATGCGATATTTATTACTATTTCAATTTCAACGGCAAAAAGGCATATTCATCTTTACGAATGATGTCCAACTTTTCCACCTGAATCGGCGCCGAAAAAATCGGACCATCCAACACCGTTGTATGAAATTCCCCTGCTTCCCCGCATGGATCGATGGACCGTTCCACAAGCTCCTCTATGTAATCACGGGTCAATATTCTTCCCAAGTCATCCATGCGCATACCCATTGATAAATTCACTGTTGTCACCATGGCCACAAAACCAGAATCAACAAATTCCTCGACAATTTCTCGACGCTCTCTGTGCCAAAGGGGCATACATAAATCAAGCCCCACCTTATTCGCGACGTTTTCGTGCCAAGAACCGTGGTCAGGTACGTCCACATCGCCGGTTACGAGCACTTCCGCCCCTTTTGCTTTTGCCTCCTTCAATAACTGGATGAACTTTTCTTCATAGGTTGTCCAGCTGGCGGCGCGTGTAAAGATGGGACAGCCTATGGCACGGGCTTGCGCTTCCAAAAATTCAGGTGACAATCGGTGGGAGTAGGAGAAGTGATCCGTTTCATCCAGCATCCCGATCAGTCCGACCGGTTCTCCTGCTTGTATGGCTTTATATAAAGCGAGCGTACTGTCCTTTCCACCGCTGAAGGATGCGATAAATTTTTTATTCTTTATTTTAGTAATCCAATCATTCACTTTACATACAGCCTTTCTTTCTATAATAATTTTTTCATCATGCCGGGCTTGGATATCGTTTGGTTGAATCATTCAAAATTATTTTTGTTGTTCCATCCCTAGATTCATTAACCATTCACGCAATTGGGCCTTTGGATAATACACTTTGCCATTAATCAAAATATGCGGAATGTCAGGATGTTCCTGGATCAATGATTTTGCATCTTCTTTGGAAATCCCCATAAAATAATGCACGTCCCGTTCATTGATCAGTTCGTAATCGTCATCATCCAATGAATCCAGAACATCGGGTCTTTTGAAATTCTTTAAACCTTCCCCAATAAAATATCCAGCTGCCGCAATTCCCAATGCTAAAATGAAATAATTCCAGTCCAACTCTTTTCCTCCTTTGATAACGATGTTGTTAACCATATTTTACCACAGTCTCCAATGTAAATTGAATGTGTATTTGTATCCAAAGAGGAAATAATATTGGCTTGTATTCGCATAAAGGAGGGGATCATTTTCTTCCGCTCTAAAAAAGGAACTATACGCACCAATTGGGATTTTATCTGCACGAAAAGGGTCTCTATATGCACGAATTTGGATTCTATCCGCACCAAAGGGGTTATCAAACGCACGAATCGATACTTTATCCGAACTAAATGCTGTACCATCCGCACCAAAGGGGTTACCATACGCACGAATCGATACTTTATCCGAACTAAATGCTGTACTATCCGCACCAATTAAGACACTATCCGCACCAAAGGGGTTACCATACGCACGAATCGATACTTTATCCGAACCAAATGCTGTACCATCCGCACCAATTAAGACACTATCCGCACCAAAGAGGTTATCAAACGCACGAATTGATACTTTATCCGAACCAAATGCTGTACCATCCGCACCAATTAAGACACTATCCGCACCAAAGGGGTTACCATACGCACGAATTGATACTTTATCCGAACCAAATGCTGTACCATCCGCACCAAAGGGGTTACCATACGCACGAATCGGTAGTGTCAAAAAATCTATGAAAACTTAGTTTTGGAGGGATGTGATCTAGCGAAACTAGAGGAAATGCCGCCGCAATCGCTCTTGACAAACACGTCAATGGTTTGATTTCGAACCAACAAGG
>NZ_JBHSNQ010000142.1:0-4242 GCF_042655065.1 Ureibacillus suwonensis | reverse complement strand
TTCGCCGCAGATAAATTGCGTAGAGAAGGAGCGTTTTGTGACCACTCTAGGGAAAGTTTTTAAGAGAATATTACTATAAAAAGTAAGGCTGTTCAGAAAGTGTTCGACTTTCTGGACAGCCCCCTATAAATTATTTTAATTTGTTTAAGATTTCTTCGATTTTCATCATTTCAGATTGTAAACCGCCACCAGACAAATACCAAAGCGAACCGTCTAAGTAAACGATTTTACCGTTTTTGTAAGCTTGAGTTTGTTTAATGATGTCATTTTCCATGTCCGCTTCGATGTTGGATTGTCCACCTATCGCTGCAGTACGGTCGATTACAAATAAGACTTCTGGGTCGAATTTTAAGATAGATTCGAAGCCGAAATCTGAACCGTGAGTTGATGCTTCAATATCATCAGTTACTGGTGTGAATCCGTAAATGTCGTAAACATAACCAAAGCGAGAATTTGTTCCAAAGCCAGCTAATTTTCCTTCGTTATACATTGTTACTAATGAAGTTTTATATTGGCCAGCTAAATTTTTAATTTCTTCAAGTTTTGCATCGAATTTTGCCAAGTACTCTTCAGCTTCTTTTTCTTTACCGAAAAGTTTTGCTGCGATATCAACAGATTTTTCAAATGTACCCCAGTAGTTATCTTGTGAAGTACCAACGAATACTACGTTTTCAGTGATTTCTTTTAATTGTTCATAGTAAGTTGCTTGTCGACCGGAAATAAAGATTGCATCTGGCTCTAATGCTGCAATGGCTTCAAGGTTTGGAGTTTTTAAGTTTCCAACGCTTGCATATTCATCGCTACCAAATTTAGAAAGGTATTCTGGTAATGTACCATCTTTTGCAACACCAACGATCCCTTCAACGCCTAAAGCATCAAGCGTATCTAAGAAACCGTAATCGAATACAACGATTCTTTCAGGCATTTTTTCGAAAGTTACATCATCAAATACTGTAGTTTGACCAGACTCTTCGTTTTTGCTTTCAGAAATTGTAGAGGAGATAGTGATTGGGAATGAAGCATTTTCTCCCTGTGCTGCTTCTTGTTTCGTGTCATCAGTATTTGTATTTTTGTCTTGTTCAGCTTTTTCGTCACCGCATGCAGCCAAAACAATGACGAACATAGCTAGAATAACTGCGAAAAGCTTCCATTGTTTCATTTGATCGTTCTCTCCTATCTTTTTGTTTATTTGGTGATAATGATAATCATTATCAATAACTGAATCTAATTATAATTATCAAATTTAGGCTAGTCAATATATTTTTTCTTCTTTTCAATAAAATGATTTAGAAAAGTAGCAACACTTTTCTAAATCATTTTGACGATCACGTATTAGAATTGAAGTATACACAAATACGACAACCATTTTGTTCTTGAACCGGAATATTCATGTCATAAATTTCACGCAAGGCTTCAGAGTTAATAATCTCTTCAGTAGGGCCATTTTTCACAACTTTTCCGTCTTTTAGGGCCACAATATAGTCTGAGTATACGGAAGCAAAATTGATATCATGTAACACAATCACAACCGTTTTATTTAATTCATCAACAAGTTTGCGCAAAATCTTCATAATTTGCACAGAATGCTTCATATCTAAATTGTTTAATGGCTCGTCAAGCAAAATATAATCCGTATCTTGAGCAATAACCATAGCAATAAATGCCCGCTGTTTTTGCCCTCCAGATAACTGGTCCAAAAATTTGTGTTCTATTTCCTGCAAATTCATGTACTCAATGGCTTGATTTACATGCTGCTCATCTTCAGGCGTCAAACGGCCCTTTGAATAAGGATAGCGTCCAAAAGATACTAATTCTCTTACCGTCAAACGGACATTAATAAAATTCGATTGTTTTAAAATCGATACACGTTTTGCGAATTCATTGGATTTCCATTTTTTAATATTTTGTTGGTCCAATAATACTTCGCCTGTATCTGCATCAATCAGTCTGCTCACCATGGATAATAATGTAGACTTCCCTGCACCGTTTGGTCCAATGAAAGAAGTAATTGCATGAGGCTTAATCGACAATGAAACATCACTAATGACTGGCTTATTGTTGTATTTTTTTGTTAACCCTTTAATTTCAATCATCTTGCAGCCCTACTCTCCTTTAGTAATAAATAAATGAAGTAGACTCCACCAATAAAGTTGATAATGACACTCAAAGTGGTGTTGAATTCAAAAACATGTTCCACTAAAAACTGTCCGCCAACCAATGCAATCACACTGATTAAACCGGCGCCTAAAATCAAAACGGAATGTTTATATGTTGTGAATAAATGATAAGAAAGATTTGCAACAATCAACCCAAAGAAGGTGATCGGTCCAACCAGCGCCGTCGATGTTGAAATAAGCACCGCAGATAAAACCAGCACATTCATTACCAAACGATCGTAGTTCACGCCCAAATTAATGGCATTTTCCCGGCCCAATATCGCCACATCCAATTGATGCAACAATTTGTAACCAACAATAAAAGCGATGAATAAAATGGCACATGAAATGTATAGAAGTTCCACTTTGATTCTCGTAAAGCTTGCAAACAACAGGTTCTGCAAACTTAAATATTCCACCGGATCGATCAACACTTGCAGGAAAGATACGAGACTTCCCAAGAAAGTGCCAATGATCATCCCGATCAATAAAAGCAAAAAGATTGGATACTTATCCGCTCTAAATAGTGTGCGGTATAGTAAAATGGCAAAAACCACCATTGCAATTAATGCCGTAAAGTAATTCAAATATTGATTCGCTACCCAAATCGACGCTGATCCCGCAAAGAAGAAAATGAGCGTTTGGACAACTTGATACATCGAATCAATCCCCATAATCGATGGGGTCAAAATCCGGTTATGGGTGATTGTCTGGAATACGACAGTTGAATAAGAAATCGCAAAACCGGTTACAACCATCGCGCCAACACGCATCATACGCCGAGGGAAAGCATAACTGAAACCGCCTTTGATATCATAAAATCCGTAAAGCAAGATACAAATGATTGCTATAACCGCTAAAATGATGAGTTTCAATATATTATTTCGCATATGCTCTCCCCCTAAACAACATGATTAAGAAGAGCAAACTGCCTATTACTGCGACTGTCACATTGACCGGAATTTCGAAAGGATAAACCACTACCCGGCCAATAATGTCGCAAATTAACAGGAACACAATTCCTAACATAATTGTATGAGGAATCGTTTTCCGCAAGTTGTCCCCCATATAAAGGGACACAATATTCGGAACAATCAGCCCCAAGTAAGGGATTACACCGACCGTCAATACGACTGTCGTTGAAATGACGGCAACAAGAATTAAACCAAGATTCAATACGGCTTTGTAACTGAGCCCCAAGTTTTTGGCAAAATCCTCGCCCATTCCGGCAACCGTAAATTTATTTGCATATAAATAAGCCAATAGGATGGCAGGAACACTTACATACAGCAGTTCATACCGCCCGGAGATGACCAATGTAAAACTGCCCATCAACCAAGTGTTGATATTTTGAATCAAGTCTCCCTCATATGCAAAGAAAGTTGTAATGGAAGATAAAATATTTCCATACATGATACCGATCAGCGGAACAAAAACGGCATCTTTAAACTTGATGCGATCTAAAATTTGCATAAATAAAATGGTACCGCCGAACGCAAAGATGAAGCTAAAAAGAATTTTTTCCATATATGCTGCTTGTGAAAACAACAAGATGGAAATGAGAATTCCCAATTTTGCTGCATCCAATGTGCCTGCTGTAGTTGGTGAAACGAACTTATTGCGACTTAAACTTTGCATGATTAAACCAGCAATACTCATTCCTGCGCCTGCCAAAATAATCGCCATCAGCCTTGGCACCCTACTGATCAGGAATATTTGCGTTTGCTGGGATTCCCAGTCCAATAAATCAGTCGGTTTTATATCAATCGCGCCAATAAACAGCGAAACGAGCGACAGGATGATTGCTGTAAGTATCAACATCCATAGCCTCATTTTTTATCCCCAATTTTCCCTATATTTTCAAATGAGAATGAAAATTATTCTCACCTTCGAGTACATTATCATTATAATGATAAAACAATAAAAAATCAATTCCATATGAAAAGATTACAAGCTAATAAAATCGAGTAGGAGGGAGCGATTAACTCCCGTCCTCTCACACCACCGTACGTACGGTTCCGTATACGGCGGTTCAATTAAGATAATTGACGCAAGTTTTCATAACTTCCGTGAATAGCTGTTCTCT
>NZ_JBHSNQ010000141.1:0-3808 GCF_042655065.1 Ureibacillus suwonensis | reverse complement strand
TTGACACAATTACTGTAGTGGGACTTGGGGTGACTGGCAAGTCTTTTTTTGTTTATGCACAAAAATTTAGTGCAGGACTCTGCATTTTTCCTTTGCAAAGCTCTGCACTTTTATTTTGCCATACACAATCCCAGTTGAAATGTAAGATTAAAGGAAGAAAGGAAGGGATTACAATGAATGACATGATTAACATTTTAGTTGTTGAAGATGATAATGACATAAATCAACTTTTATGTCGAATTATTAAAATGAGCAACTATCATCCCCAACCGGCTTATTCTGGGACAGAGGCACTATTATATTTAGAAAAACAACAGTGGGATTTAGTGTTGCTAGATTTAATGTTACCGGGCATGGCAGGAGAAGAAGTACTTGAAAAAATTACAGAAAAAGGATCTACGCCGGTTATTATCATTTCAGCTAAAAATGAAAAGAGAACGAAAATTACGAGTTTGCGAAAAGGTGCTGATGACTTTATCTCAAAACCTTTTGATATTGATGAAGTATCTGCTAGGATTGATTCGCTTCTACGGAGAACTCGCTACCCGAATGAACCGAAAAAGCAAATATTAACTCATAAAGATATTCAACTTGATTTAGATTCGAAGACTGTTTTGGTCAATGGTGTCAATGTTTCTCTTACCGCTCGGGAGTTCAATATATTAAAACTATTAATGACAACACCGTATAAAGTTTTTTCTAAAGCTAATGTTTTCGAGAGTGTATGGAATGAGCCGTATCACGGAGATGATAACACGGTAAATGTACATGTAAGTAACCTTCGAAATAAGCTTACGAAGGCAAATCCAAATGAAGAGTATATTGAAACAATATGGGGAATGGGTTATCGGATGAAATCTTAAGCTTTTCTTAAGATTTATCTTAAGCCTCTCTTAATTATTATGTTCCATATTATAGTTAATGTCCGAAATGGGGGGATACACAAATGGATGAGTATATTTTACGTACAAATGGATTAACAAAAAAATATCATCATGATTATGCTTTAAAGGATGTCAATATCAATATTAAAAAGGGTGAAATTTATGGTTTAATTGGTCAAAATGGTGCTGGAAAATCAACATTATTACGGTTAATTACAGGACTAGCTTTTCCGACAAGTGGAACTATCCATATTTTTGGTGAATATCAATCTAAAAACTTATGTGAAGCCCAAAAAAGAATCGGTGCGATTATTGAACACCCAGCACTTTTTCCAAATATGTCAGCTTCTGAAAACCTAGAAGTGCATCGCTTACAAAAAGGGATTCCAGGTAAAACATGTATAAGTGAAACGTTGGAACTAGTCGGTCTTCAAGATTTAGGGAAGAAAAAAGTGAAAAACTTTTCTCTAGGAATGAAACAAAGGCTAGGGCTTGCTATTGCCTTATTAAGCGATCCAGAATTTTTAATTCTCGATGAACCAACAAATGGACTTGATCCAATGGGAATTGTTGAAATGAGGGAGTTAATTCATAAATTAAATCGGGAAAAAGGACTTACAGTTTTAATATCTAGCCATATTTTAACGGAACTATACAAAACCGCAACATGTTTCGGTATTATTCACAAAGGACGGTTGTTAGAGGAAATGACAACAAAAGAATTAGATGAAAAATGCAGACAACATTTGCGGATTAAGGTTGATCAACCACAACTGGGAGCTACGGTCTTAGAAGAACAATTACAAGCAGATGATTTTGAAGTAATGCCAGATGGGACCATAAAACTTTATAACTATCTCGATGATATTCGGACCGTTTCTCGTATTTTAACCAATCGTGGACTTATATTAGAACATCTCTCACTAAATGGTGATAGTTTAGAGAACTATTTTTCAAAACGGATTGGAGATGCAACATATGACTAATTTAATTCTAGCAGAATTATATAAATTAAAAAGGAACCGGTCATTTTGGGGTATTACTGTAATCGTAACGGGTGTCAGTTTGCTATTACATTATTTAGTAATGATTGATTGGTGGATAATGGACAATACTAATTTTATGCAAGTAGGATTAGGTAAATTAAATGCATTATCTCCATTTATAACGTTATTATTTTTCAATTTAATTGTTAGCACATTGGCTGGATTTTATATCGCCGTTGATTTTTCACCTAGTAGTGTTATAAAAAATCAAGTTATGAGTGGAAATAAACGCTCCCATATATTTTTAGCGAAGTTTCTTGTTTTTTCATTGGGTGCGGTTCTTATTACAATATTCATTCCATTAATCATAGGTCTTTTAATGGTATTATTATTAGGTCATGGTGATATCCTAAACAATGTTGGTCTTCTATACTTAGCAAGGTCATTTGGATTATTTTTACTCCCTTTTCTAAGCTATATAGCGTTAATAACGTTGTTTGCTGTCGTGACCGAAGATAGTGGTAAAACGATTATTTTTTCGATTTTATTTACTATTGTAATATTTGTTGTTGAAAAGCTACCTATGTCATCTGTTATTGAATTTTTGTATAAGTATTCTATATTTCAACAGTTTAGTGATGTATTTACTCCGATAATGACGAAGGGCCAAATGCTTACAGCTCTTATCGTTGGTACTGTTTCCTTAATTTTCATTGTTTTCTGTGGTATTTTTATATTTAATCGAAAAGAAATCAAATAAAAAAGGCGGGTGGGAGCAGTGATTTTTATTGTTATAACGTTAGTTATCATTACTTTTATTGCACTCACTCGGCTTTTTTCTTTTAAAAATGAAGTGAGAAAGATCGTGAGACAGTTACAATTGTATAACAATCGTAAAACAAATAAAAAAATTGATATTACACTCATTGATCAAGATATTGAGCATTTAGGAGTTGAAGTCAATCGTTTAATTGACTTGTATGTAATGGAAAATCGAAAAAGGGTCCTTTTTGAAAAAGAACAACGACAAGCAGTGGCAAATATGTCTCATGATTTGCGTACACCTCTTACATCCATTATTGGTTATATTCAGATCGCAAATAATGAAAATCTGTCAGAAGTCGAAAAAGAAGAATTGTTGGCTATTGCATTTGACCGTGCAAAAAGATTGGAACGTTTATTGAATGATTTTTTTGAACTGAGTGTTCTAGAGTCCACTGATTACGAGTTAAAATTACAACGAATAAACTTGACTAAATTATTGACAGAAGTATTGGTAAGTTTTTATGATCGTTTTCAGGAAAAAAGATTGGAGCCAACAATTGAAGGCTTAGAGAACAATGTCACTATTTTTGCTGATCATTCAGCTGTTACACGTGTAATTGAAAATTTACTTTCTAATACGTTAAAGCACGCTGATGGGAATATCATGATCAGGCTAGAAGAACAAAATGGTGTTGCAAGTCTAATGATTACCAATGATGCTCTTTCGTTAACGGAACAAGATGTTCAGCATATGTTTGATCGTTTTTATATGGCTGACCAATCTCGTTCTGGGAAAAGCACTGGCTTGGGTTTATCGATTGTAAAAAGTCTAATGGAAAAAATGAACGGCTCTATTTCTAGCAAATTAAATGATGGTCAGTTGTCAATCATTTGTGAGTGGAAAACGGTAAAGAAATGAATCGATTGTAAATAGGTATTTCTAAAGTATTCAACGGAATAAAGAAATTAAGAAGAGGCATTTATACATCGTTACGATGTTTTGAATGTCTCCTTTTTTTTATTTTTTTTATGTTTTGTCACATGGGTGTAACCGTCAAGTAGAATTAAACAATTTTCCACAAATAATTTTAAACAGTTTTCTACAATTAAGATTCAACAGTTTGCTAAATTAAAATAATACCTTTCTGTATTTCATACGAATGCTATCCGTTT
>NZ_JBHSNQ010000140.1:0-3472 GCF_042655065.1 Ureibacillus suwonensis | reverse complement strand
ACGGAAATA
The DNA here is from genome assembly GCF_042655065.1 of Ureibacillus suwonensis. Lineage (NCBI taxonomy): Bacteria > Bacillati > Bacillota > Bacilli > Caryophanales > Caryophanaceae > Ureibacillus > Ureibacillus suwonensis. Next base: position 3,463 of record NZ_JBHSNQ010000140.1, on the reverse strand, counting down.
CACGGCCAACAAAGATCAACTGACCAAAAATAATGGAGAGAAATGGAAAAAGGAGAATTTGAGTTGGCTCAAATTCTCCTTTTTCCTATTTTGAAGCTAGTTTTGTCCCAGCCTCTTTCTTTTTATGGGAATGGTATACTGAAATTATAAGGATGAGCCGTATTGGAGGGAATAGGATGACGCGATTAAAAGAAGTGGAGGCGCCGAAAGAAAAAGCGATATTAGTCGGCGTCAATTTAGGTGATCCAAATTTTGAATATTCCATGGAAGAATTGGCAAATCTTGCGGAAGCTTTGGAAGTGGAAGTGTTGGGGCAAGTGACACAAAATTTGGAACGCATCAACCCTTCGCATTATGTGGGAAAAGGAAAAGTGGTTGAAATAAAGAATTTCTTTGATGAGACGGGAGCGAACCTCATCATATTCAACGATGAACTTTCTCCATCTCAAATTCGCAATTTGGAACATGATTTGGATTGCAAAGTTATTGACCGGACAACATTAATTTTGGATATTTTTGATCGGCGTGCAAAAACGAAAGAAGCAAAATTGCAAGTGGAGTTGGCTCAGCTGCAATACATGCTGCCAAGGCTTGTGGGACTGCATTCTTCCTTATCGAGACAAGCCGGTGCGACAGGCGGTAGTCTCCGGAACAGAGGGCTTGGTGAAACAAAGTTGGAGCTCGATCGCCGGAAAATCGAGGACCAAATTGCAAGGCTGCGAAAAGAGCTTGAGGAAGTGGAAGAGCAGAGGGAGACCCAGCGAAAGAAACGGCGAAAAAATGAAGTACCCGTCGTATCGCTTGTGGGGTATACAAATGCCGGAAAATCGACGATCATGAACAAATTGATTGGGAAATTCGGCCATGCGGAAAAAGAAGTATTTGAAAAGGATATGCTTTTCGCCACATTGGATACCTCAGTCAGAAAAATTGAATTGCCGGATAAAAAACAGTTTTTGCTTACGGATACCGTTGGATTTGTCAGCAAGCTTCCCCATCAATTGGTAAAAGCTTTCCGTTCCACATTGGAAGAAGCAAGGGAAGCGGATCTGTTGCTGCATGTTGTTGATGTTTCCAACAAGGAATACAGGTTTATGATGGATGTGACAAATCAGACGTTAAAAGAAATCGGGGTTGAAAATGTGCCAACCCTTTACATTTATAATAAGTGTGATTTGGCCGGAGTCCCTTACCCACAAGTTTACGGAGATGACCTCTGGATTTCTGCAAAAGAAGAAAAAGGGCTGGATGAGTTGATCGATTGTATTCGGAAACATATTTTCTCCGATTATACGTGTGAAATGATCATCCCTTTCCATCGGGGGGATATCGTTTCATATTTGAATGATATTGCATCCATCATTTCGACGGAATATGAAGAAGACGGTACGAGATTAAAAGTGGAATTAAAGGAAGCGGATTTTAAAAAGTTTGAGGAATATGTGGTGAAATAGTATAAAAAAGAGCGGAAGGAATCTAATTTCTTCCGTTTTTTATTTTAATCGAACTATGCGGAAGGTTATAAGTTATTTTAATATAGGAATAAAACGGAATGTAATTTGAACGAAACAGTTGGAATGATTGGAAATTTAGAAAAATGCGAAATTAACTTAAAATTTAAACATTATGCAAATATATTGAAAAAGTTTTGGTTATTATTTATAACTAGTTAATGTAGTTGAATCTAAGTGGCGGAATTTTCAGAAAAAAGAAAAAAGTGTAATAAAGGAAAGAAGGAGAATCAATGTTATCCAAGGAAGAGATTGTAAAATCGGTCCCCCAAAAGGGATTTGTAGGACATCCTAAAGGATTGTTCACATTGTTCTTTACCGAGTTCTGGGAACGCTTTTCCTATTATGGAATGCGGGCGATTTTAATATTCTACATGTATTATGAATTGAACGAAGGCGGTTTGGGACTGGACAAAGGTACCGCAAACTCCATTATGGCCATCTATGGTTCGTTGGTATATATGTCCGGCATTATCGGCGGTTGGTTCTCTGACCGCGTATGGGGCCCCCGCAAGACGGTATTTTATGGCGGCATATTAATTATGATAGGGCATTTTATTTTGGCTTTGCCTCTTGCATTGACCGGCCTTGTTATTTCGATGGCTTTCATCATTATTGGCACAGGCCTATTAAAAACGAATGTGTCCTCGATCGTTGGTGACATGTATGCCGAAAATGATGCCCGTCGCGACTCCGGTTTTAGTATTTTCTATATGGGAATCAATATGGGTGCGTTTTTATCACCGTTTATTGTTGGGACAATCGGTGAAACATACAGCTTCCATTTAGGATTCGGTTTAGCGGGTATTGGTATGTTGATCGGGTTGATTACTTACTTGGCAACCCAAAAGAAAAATCTTGGTCTGGCAGGGGTTCAAGTGCCAAACCCATTGAATGATTCTGAAAAGAAAAAAGCCGTCATGTATTTTACGTTGATTTTTGCTGCAATTGCCGTTGTACTGGGCGGATTGTACATTTCCGGTAATTTGACAATGGCGGTATTCAGCACAATCATTACAACATTGGGTGTGTTGATTCCAACAGCGTTCTTTATCATCATGTACCGAAGCCCGAAAACGACAAAGGATGAAAAATCCCGGGTGTTGGCATATATTCCATTATTCATTGCCGCGGTGATGTTCTGGGCAATACAGGAACAAGGGGCAACAATATTGGCGACATATGCTGATACGAGAACAAATTTGAATGTCGGGGGTTTTGAATTAAAAGCTTCCTGGTTCCAATCATTAAATCCATTGTTTGTCATCATCTTCGCTCCGGTTTTCGCATGGATATGGATAAAACTTGGCGATCGCCAGCCATCAACCCCGCTCAAGTTTTCCATTGCCCTATTCTTCGCAGGAGCATCTTTCTTAATCATGATGATTCCATCCAAGCTTTCCGGTGGAACAGAATTGGTAAGCCCATTATGGCTGGTGTTATCATTCTTTTTAGTTGTTATTGGGGAATTGTTGCTTTCTCCGGTTGGATTGTCTGCAACGACAAAACTTGCCCCTCAAGCCTTTGCATCTCAGACAATGGCCCTCTGGTTCTTGACAAGTGCGGCTGCGCAAGCAATTAACGCACAGCTTGTAAGACTTTATGAAGCAGTAACGGAATTTACTTACTTCGGAGCATTGGGCGGATTGTCCATTATCTTGGGCATGATCATATTATTATTGACTCCAATCATTTCCAAAGCCATGAGAGGAATTAAGTAAAAATTTACAACTTATATATGTATTATTAATTTGACCGATGGAAAATTTTCTATCGGTCCTTTTGTGCGCCCGGCATGTACATGAACTATAGGGTGTAAGTCCCAAACCCCGAAGACAGAAGTAGAGGTTAGCCAAGAGCAAGGGTGTCCGTGGTGACGCGGAATCTGAAGGAAGCTGGAGGCAAAACACCGGTCCGAGGAACACGAACCTCATATAAGGCTAGGTATGATT
>NZ_JBHSNQ010000139.1:0-3281 GCF_042655065.1 Ureibacillus suwonensis | reverse complement strand
GAAATACACGGCCAACAAAGATCAACTGACCAAAAATAATGGAGAGAAATGGAAAAAGGAGAATTTGAGTTGGCTCAAATTCTCCTTTTTCCTATTTTGAAGCTAGTTTTGTCCCAGCCTCTTTTTTATTGTAAAATTTTACATATAACGCTATGGGAAAGCTCCATATTGTAGAAGAAGTGATTCAAAGGGGATGGAAGAATGTTGATCAATTTATTGGATGGTTTGGCCCTATTCTTTTATTGGACCTGGTTTGCATGGCCCTTTGTTTTTGTGTTTTCCCTCGTTTATTCCATTGCCAGTTTTGTGAAGGATGAACGGGCTTCCGCAATACCGGTGTTCATAGCAGGTTTCTCTTTATTGATGTTGTTATCGCCTTTGATAGCATTTACTGATTGATGGGGGCAGATAGGCAAAATCCGTGCATCATGTATGGGATGTACGGTTTTTTTTATTCAATCCAACTTGCAAAACATTCAAACATTCATTTGAATATAACGCAAGAATATCTTAAACTAATATTCAAACATATATTTGAATGTTGGAGGGGTGAAGCCGTTGCCGGAAGAAATCAGCATTTGTGAAGTGATGTATGTCGATGAAGAAAAAGTGGCGAGAATTCAAAATCAATTAGCCCATCAAAACCCTCTGGAAGTGGCGAAACTTTTTAAAGCATTGGCGGATGAAACACGAATCAAAATCGCTTATGCCTTGGCATTGGAAGATGAGCTGTGCGTTTGCGACGTTGCCAATGTTATTAACGCATCCACTGCAACCGCGTCCCACCATTTGAGATTATTAAAAAATTTGGGGCTTGCAAAGATGAGGAAAGAAGGGAAATTTGTTTATTATTCCTTGACGGATGAATGTGTGAAGCGATTGATTGAAATCGCCTTCCATCATCAACAAGAGGTGGCAATAGATGAGTGAAATGAAACAGATTTATCGTGTAGAGGGTTTTACATGTGCGAATTGCGCAGGGAAATTCGAGCAGAACGTGAAGACATTGCCGGGTGTGCAGGATGCGAAAGTGAATTTTGGCGCATCGAAAATTACCGTTGTTGGGCATGCGACAGTGGAAGAACTGGAAAAAGCGGGGGCTTTTGAAAACTTAAAAGTCTATCCGGAAAAACGGGCGGAAAAGCATCCGGAAACGGGGCGTAAAAAACAAGTATCTTTTTTTGAAAAACATCATCCGTTATTATACTCCGGCCTGTTGATCGCGCTAGGAGCAATTTCCATATTCATCAATGGGGAAGAGAATCTAATCACCGCATTATTATTTATTTCTTCCATCCTCATTGGCGGCTTTTCGTTGTTGAAGACCGGGCTCAATAATTTAATCCGTCTCGATTTCGATATGCGGACACTGATGACGATTGCCATCATCGGGGCAACGATCATCGGGGAATGGGCGGAAGCGGCGGTGGTGGTCGTTTTATTTGCCATCAGCGAAGCCCTTGAGCGCCATTCGATGGACAAAGCGAGAAAATCAATTAAATCATTAATGGAAATTGCACCGAATGAAGCGACTGTTTATCGAAATGGGAAAGAGACGGTTGTTCCCGTTGAAGAAGTGGTGATTGGCGACATCATGATTGTAAAGCCCGGGCAGAAAGTGGCAATGGATGGCATTGTCATAAAGGGGTCTTCTTCCGTCAACGAAGCCGCCATCACCGGAGAATCGATTCCGGCGGCAAAACAGCCAGGAGATGAAGTGTTTGCGGGAACGTTGAATGAAGAAGGACATTTGGAAGTCAAAGTGACAAAATATGTGGAAGATACGACGATTTCCAAAATTATTGAACTCGTAGAAGAAGCCCAGGCGGAACGGGCCCCTGCACAAACGTTTGTCGATCAATTTGCCAAATATTACACACCGGCGATTATGGCTGTTGCATTTCTTGTTGCGATTGTGCCGCCGTTACTTTGGGGTGGCGATTGGATGGATTGGGTATATCAAGGATTGTCCGTATTGGTTGTCGGATGCCCGTGTGCCCTTGTTATTTCAACACCGATTTCCATTGTTTCGGCCATTGGCTCCGCAGCGAAAAAAGGAGTGCTGATTAAGGGCGGCATTTATTTGGAAGAATTGGGGTCCTTGAAAGCAATCGCCTTTGATAAAACAGGGACGTTGACAAAGGGGGCGCCTGTGGTCACGGATTTTATCATGTTGAGTGATAAAATCCATGAGAAAGAAGCGCTGTCGATTGCCTGCGCTTTGGAAGAACGTTCGAATCATCCGATTGCCCGTGCGTTCGTCAAGAAAGCGGAAGAGCTTGGAGTGGAACCTCTTAATCATGATATAGAGAATTTCAAGGCCATCACCGGAAAAGGTGTTCAAGGGACGATAGCCGGAACAACGTATTCCATCGGCAGCCCTGTTTGGTTTGCCGGCCGGGTGACGGAAGAGATTGAAAAGAAAGTGGCATCCCTTCAAAACGATGGGAAAACGGTAATATTATTCGGCACGGAAAAGGAGATTTATGCAATTTTTGCCGCTCTTGATGAAGTGCGCCATTCCAGCAAAGAAGTTGTTCGTAAGCTCCATGAAATGGGTATCCAAAAGACGCTGATGCTCACGGGAGACAATGCAAAGACAGCCGCAGCCATCGGAAGGGCGGTCGGCATTTCAGAAGTGAAGGCGGAATTGTTGCCAGAGGAGAAATTGGAGCATGTAAAAGGATTGGGCAAAGCATACGGCAAGGTGGCGATGGTTGGAGACGGGGTCAATGATGCCCCTGCTTTGGCAGCATCCACAGTGGGAATCGCCATGGGCAGCGCAGGTTCGGATACAGCTTTGGAAACGGCCGATGTGGCGCTGATGGCCGATGATTTGGGGAAACTTCCTTTTGCCATCAAGCTTAGCCGGAAAACATTGGCCGTAATCAAGGCAAATATTGCATTTGCATTGGGCGTGAAGCTTCTCGCTTTGCTGCTGGTGGTGCCTGGCTGGCTGACTTTATGGATTGCGATTTTTTCGGATATGGGCGCAACGCTTTTAGTATCCTTGAATAGTATGAGATTATTGAGAGTAAAAGAATGACTTGAAACCATCAGCAGGGGATTCTTGCTGATGGTTTTTCTTGTAGAATTACATTTTGAAGGTTGATAGTATTTCATTCCATAAACGAATGAAAAAAGCGCCTTTGTTGATGATGTATAAAAGTTTGTGTAAAGCATTTTGCTAGGCAAAAAGAAAAAAGGTAGGGTATTCTCTGATTTGGACCAAAAATCTTAGAGAAAGGAGTACCCTACCTATGTCTAAAAGAAGTATACCG
>NZ_JBHSNQ010000138.1:0-3155 GCF_042655065.1 Ureibacillus suwonensis | reverse complement strand
TCCGTCATCGTACAGGAAAGAAAGCAAAAATGCATTTCAATCTGGTGACGTTAATTTATAATACCTGCAAACTAGCTGTTGAAGAATCAATGCTTTATTACAGCAACAAAACCAAGTTGCATAATTTAAAAAAACAAAGTTTTTAGTATAGGGGTACTCTATACTTCAGAAAAACTATGATTTATGAAATTGATTCGTTAAGAGTTACTCCCATGAAAATTTTTTCGTTTATTATTGCCTTGACCTTAGCATGGACGGTAGTATCTCTGGCCGTAGCTACCATCCTGCTTATTGGGGGGCTGGTGCTATTCGGCATCAGGATGCAGTTTGGGACTTTGCTGATCTTTTATGTAACGCTGGTGACTGCAACCATATGCTTTACTTTAATAAGCTTTGTAGTGGCTAATATAAGCAAAAATGAAGGGCAAGCCAGTATATATTCCAATATTTTCGCAATGCCGATGCTGTTTTTGAGCAGTGCTTTTTATAGTCTGGACACAGCACCTACCTGGATTAAGACGCTAAGCCGGCTCAACCCTTTTTCCCATTTTGTAAGTGGGCTTCATAGTACGATAGTTTTCGATTTACGGGGAGCGGCGGCGAATTTGATTATCCTGCTTGCTTTCGGCGTTCTTGCGCTGATAGCTGCAATCCTGACTTTTCGCTGGGATTCGGACTGAGTTGAAACATTACCTCCATGATAGACCGTCATTCAGGAGATATATTCTCTTGGTTGGCGGTTTCTTAAATTATATAAGAATTTAATAAAAAGGCACTTGAACCTCACGTTACGTTATGTTATATAATGCGTGCATGGAGGTAATGATTATGAAGAAGAATTTAGTGAAATTATTAACAAAAGATAAGGAAATAAGACTTTTTATTGTTGATGCAACGAATATTCTGGAGCGTAGCAATTTAAGAGATATGAAAACAGATTTTGCAAGACAGCTTTATACGAACATATTTATAGATTGTTGTCTATTACGTGGCTTTTTAACCGAAATCGATCAGCGTATAAATGTAAGTATTCGGTTTAAACCAGCTGGGTATACGGCTTACTGTGATGTAGATGGAAGAGGCAATGTTAATTGTATTTTTTCTTCCCGACTAGCTTCTTTTAATGGTGATTTTGCCGATTTAGTCGGAGAAGGGACATCTCTCTCTATTACAAGAGGGAGTTGGACAGGAGGAATGTTTACTGGAACGGTAGAATTAAAGTCTGCTTCTATAGATTCGTGCTTTTCATATTTCTATTTTAAAAGTGAGCAGACAAAAACAATTTTTCGAACATGGATTGAAAACGGAATTGCAAGAGGTTGTTTGATACAACCACTGCCTTTTTACAATATTGATAATTTAAAATTTGTAATGGATGGTATCGACAGTGCAAAGAAATATATAGTTACAGAGCAATGGGCAGAACTGCCCTTGAAGGTTTTCCCATATGCAACAGTAGTAGATGAATATATCGTGCAAAGTGAATGCAATTGTTCAAAAGAGATGTTTTTTGGTATCCTAATGTCTGTTGAAACCGATGAGCTAAAAAAATCAATTAAAGTTGGAAAAAATGAAGAACTGGAATGTGGTATATGTGGTAAGAGGTATATATTTAGAACAAATGATTTAGAAATAATTGTAAAAATGAAGGGAAGTGAACAAAATGGATAGATTTCTTAAGATTGGGGAATTAGCAAGTATGACAGGTATAACTGTCAGAACTCTACATTATTATGATGAAGTCGGTTTATTAAAACCATCTAAGATTACTGAAACAGGGCATAGATTATATGACATACAGAGTGTTACAACATTATATCAAATAATTTCTTTGAAAGACATGGGATTTAACCTTGATGAGATAAAGGATCTGATTCATGATAGATATATAGATATTCGAAAATTCGTTGAGATCCAAATTTCAAAAGTTCAAGAGGAAATTGCCCAGAAGCAGTTACTTTTCAGTAAGCTACTAAAACTAAAACAGGAGCTTAAAGATAATAAGAATATCTCATTAGATGATTTTAAAGCAATCGTCCCATTTATTAATTCCTCAGCAGACAAATACATTACTAAAGAACAGTTAGATAAAATAAAAAATAACTTAGAAAGAGATAAAGCAGAATCAGAAGGAGCAACAGAATGGCTGGAATTCATTTCAAAACTTAATTATTGTTACAAGAACAAATTGCCTAATACAGATTTAAATGCAATTGAATGCATTAATTACTGGAAAGATTTTACGAACAAGTCAATAGGTGAAGATGAGAAACTTAAGAATTCCATATTCTCATTTCATGCTTCTTTGGATAATTCCCAGCTTAGATATGGACTTACTGATGATCTATACAAATATCTAATGGAGTTAATGAAATAAGTAAAGCTTAGTGGATATGTTCACATCTACAGATAGTGCTTAAGGTGCCGTCGATATGTTTCCAACTACCGACAAGTTAAAAGAGTGTGTGTAAAGATTATTTATATAATCCAATATTAGAGATTATAATGAATAATTGGGGGGAGAGTAGGTTAAAGGTGAAACATAGTAATCCGGAGGGATTATTTGATTCAAGAGTTTTTAGTCAAGTGGTTACAGTTAGCGGTAATGCAAAGACAATATATATCGGTGGACAAAATGCTATTAACTCTGAGGGACAATTAATAGGTCGGGACAATTTAGAACTGCAAACAAAACAAGTTTTAGAAGTAAGCGCCAAATATCCCACACCTTCTAACCCTTTTGATGTTTTGTGATAATGAGATCAACATCAAAAGTTAGGAGGTTTTTATTTTTTATGTCACTAGATGAACGAAAACAAATGTGGCAACAACGAATCCAATCTTATCGATCTAGTGGGAATCCAGTGTAAAAGCTTGGTGTAAACAAAATCAAATCGGTCATCAAAGTATGTATAAATGGATGAAAAGACTAGAGTTAGAGACAACTGAAACTTCACGGACTTCCCCTCAATGGCTAAGTGTTGAAGTATCCCATCCGTTGGATGAAAAAAACTCCCCGCTCATCGTGAACATTGGGGAATTTTCCATCGAAGTAAAAGAAGGTTTCAATCCACTCCTTTTCAACGAAGTGGTTCAGGTGCTGAAAACACATGTTAAGTAAAACACCCATTCAACATGTTTATTTAGCAGCGGGG
>NZ_JBHSNQ010000137.1:0-2738 GCF_042655065.1 Ureibacillus suwonensis | reverse complement strand
TAACTTAATTTTAACAGAAGAGGTCCTTATTTTTTATTGAAAAAATGAAAAACAGCCCATGAAATTTCATTCCAAAATTTCATGGGCTGTTTCCATTTTAGAGGGGGTTTTGTCCCAGCCTCTTTTTTAAGTATATGAACGATTAAGAGTTTTACCTAAACAGTAGGATATTTTATATCACTAGGGCATTAATAGAGCGCGATTGAGCGGTAAGATACTCCAGTAGCAGACCTCAGAAAAAACTCTAATGTAACAGTATAATTATTAGTACCGAGAGTAGGATTCGTATCAACAATAGAAATTGGAATGGCGCCAATCTGTGTAAAAGATAAAGTTAATGTAATAGAATTTCCTTGTTGTAAAGTTTGAGTAAACAAAAGAGTTCCATTTCGGCGGATTCTTAATCTGACTCCATACTGATATGACAATAAACCTAACGGAATTATACTTTGAACTTGAACAAGTCCATTAATAAAAATAGATTGAGCATTTGATGTGGTTGGAACGGATAACATTAATACCGGTGTTTCAGTACCAACACCAAAGGGAATTGACAAATCCACTTCTGTCTGAGATGAAAATAGACTTGGTTGATTTTCAGGCTCTTTGCAACTTCCACATGATCCCAGTCGCAAGGTGACACCTCTTTAACTAGTTTATTAATTAATATATGATCAATATTTCTCATTGTATATGTAAATGTACTAATAAAAGTACTGTTAAATAGAAATTTTGGCAACATAATATGGATAAAACATATTGTCCCTCAGGCAATGAGCATCCTACGAAAAATAGCATAAAAATAGAGAAGGGAGGATCCATCAGTCATTGAAGACCTTTTGGATCCCCCTTCGTTTATCAAACAGATTTGCTATTCTACTTCTTTCAAAATACGTTCAATTGAAGCGATTTTTTCTTTTAAATCTGAAATTTCATCTGCAAGTTTTTCGTTAATTCTATTTGTTTCCTTTTGTGCTTCAATTGCTTCTGCTGCTAATTTTTGATAGACTTCTTCTTTGGTTGTTTGAATTTTTGTTTGTGCGATTTTTGCAATTGGAATGAACAAAATTGCCACAACTAATACTACAAATGCCATTCCTGCTAAACCCCAAATGACTTCTTCACTCATTATTTTTTACCTTCTTTCTTTTTTATTGATAATGTTTTAACAGCCTCTTTGATTAAGTCCTGTGTAATATGGAAATCAAAGTTTACAAGTTCATAGTATTTCATTGCTTTTCCATCATCGGAAACTTCCATTTTAGTATTTACAATGCCGGCATTTTCTAATTTTTGTAGATGCATGTAAAGTAAAGGACGACTCATTTCAGCTTCCCGAGCTAATTGACTGACATATTGTCTTCCATTAGCCAAAATAGCGATGATTCTCATACGGTGTGGATTGGAAAGGGCTTCAAATAAGGCTAGAAGCTCATCACCATTTACAGGTTCTTTAATCATGATCGAGCCATTACTCTCACATTATTCATAGCGTTAATGACAAAAAATATTACACCGAAAAGGATGAGAATCCCGCCAACCCAATTGATTAAACTACCTATTTCATATTGTCCCAGTCTAGAAAAAATTATATCTATGCATAACAGTGGTATTCCAATCATCAGAAATTGATCATGAACTTGTGTTAATTTGGTCGCACCCGCTGTTTGAAAAACGTGGTAGATCATTCCTGCCAATGCAATCATTCCCCAACCGGCTAAGTGAATATGAGTGTAGGCTGAACTTAATCGGAACAACTCGGTCAATCGGATAAAAATCACGAGACTAACTCTGATGAGAAAATAAATAACGAATTCATTAGTCAATCTAAGCCTCACTAATTTTTTACCCCCCCTATGTTGACATTTTGTTTCACCTGTAATAAATATATTACAGGTGATATAAAATGTCAACACTATGAATCGCATTCCATTCAACATTTGTAAAACTTAAGAGATTCTTAAGAATTCCATTAAGATCTTTTTATGTTTTGTTTTGTATATTAAATACACCATTCGATAACAGATAAGGGGGATATTCGAATGATGAAAGAAAAAAAGATATATATTCTTTTAACGGATACAGGTACACTATTTACAAGGTTAATCAAAATATTTACAAAAAAACCTTATAATCATGCATCAATATCCTTTGATGCTGAATTATCAGAGGTATATAGCTTTGGACGGAAAAAAGTGAATAACCCTTTTGATGGGGGACTTGTTAAAGAGAATGTAGAGGAAGGTTTATTTAAAAATGCCAATTGTATCATTTATTCACTTTCAGTAACCGATGAACAATTAAAAAAGATGAAAGCATATGTAACAAAAATGGATAAACAAAAAGAAGACTTTCGTTATAATTTTATCGGGTTATTTGGTTTTATCATCAATAAACCAATAAAAAGAAAGAAAGCATTTTTTTGTTCACAATTTGTGGCGTCAGTATTAAAAAATAGTAACGTTGTTGATTTTAGAAAACCGATATCCCTTATCGCTCCGAACGATTTACAAGTAATAAACGGATTGGAACAGGTATATGAAGGTCAACTTCATGATTACATTAATAAAGATGAAAGAAATATAAGGAGTTACCCAATCTCATTGATCCCTGTATTTTGCAATAGAAAAGTGCAGAGAAATGCAATTAAAAATGCAGAGGTTTGCCACCCATTTAATTCCTTTTCGACAATGCGTGGGACAGTCTATAGCTCTCGCCATGAAAAGAGATGATATGGG
>NZ_JBHSNQ010000136.1:0-2716 GCF_042655065.1 Ureibacillus suwonensis | reverse complement strand
CGAAAATACACGGCCAACAAAGATCAACTAACCAAAAATAATGGGGATAAATGGAAAAAGGAGAATTTGAGTTGGCTCAAATTCTCCTTTTTCCTATCTAGAAGCTAGTTTTGTCCCAGCTTCTTTTCATTATTTGTTAGGAGTAATAACTTCTTTTCCACCCATATAAGGTCTTAATGCTTTTGGAATTACGACGCTTCCATCTTCTTGTTGATAATTTTCCAAAATGGCTGCAACTGTCCGGCCAATGGCTAGCCCTGAACCGTTCAATGTATGAACATATTCCGGTTTTGCCCCGTGTTCGCGGCGGAATCGGATATTGGCGCGTCTTGCTTGGAAGTCTTCAAAGTTAGAGCAAGATGAAATTTCGCGGTATTTATTTTGGGCCGGCATCCATACTTCCAAATCGTATTTTTTGGCAGCTGTAAAACCTAAGTCAGCTGTACACATTTTCACCCGTTGATAAGGAAGTTCCAATAATTGAAGCACTTTTTCCGCATGACTTGTCAACAATTCCAGCTGCTCATAAGATTCTTCCGGTTTGACAAAACGGACAAGCTCCACTTTATTGAATTGGTGCTGGCGAATCAATCCTCGCGTATCACGGCCTGCTGAACCTGCTTCAGAACGGAAACATGCACTATAGGCAGCAAAAGCTTTCGGCAACATATCGGCACTCAAAATTTCATCGCGGTAGAAGTTTGTCACAGGCACTTCTGCTGTTGGAATCATGAAATAATCCGTTTCCGCCAATTTAAATACGTCTTCTTCAAATTTTGGCAATTGTCCTGTTCCCAATAAACTGTCGCGGTTGACAATGACAGGAGGAAGCATTTCTTCATATCCATGTTCTTCCACATGCAAGTCCAGCATGAAATTTGCCAGTGCCCGTTCGAGTTTTGCACCTAAACCACGGTAGAATACAAAACGGCTTCCTGTTACTTTTGCCGCACGCTCAAAATCGATAATGCCCAAATCCGTTGCCAAATCCCAGTGAGGTTTCACTTCAAAATCAAACTTTGGCACGTCCCCCCAAGTATATTCCACTACATTGTCGTCTTCGCTCTCACCAATTGGAACAGATTCATGAGGGATGTTTGGCAAACGCATCATCATATCTTTGAATTTTTCTTCAATTTCTACGAGTTCCGCATCCAACTTTTTGATTTCTTCACCCACTTCACGCATGCGGGCAATCAAATCATCGGCATTTTCTTTATTGCGTTTCATGACAGCGATCTGCTCTGATACTTTGTTGCGTTCCGCTTTCAATTCTTCCGTTTTTGCAATCAGTTCACGACGTTTGGAATCAAGGGTTTCAAATTCATCAAAATTTCCTAAATCTTCATTGCGAGTTAAAAGGATCTTCTTCACTTCTTCATAATTTTCACGTACACGTCTAATATCTAGCATATCGATTCCTCCAAACTTTTTATAAATTTTCCATATAAAAAGCTCTCAATCCCATAAAGGGACGAGAGCTACCCGCGTTGCCACCCTAGTTGATTAAACAAAATGTTTAATCCTCTTATTTCATAACGGCTTTACAACCGACCCAATCCTACTAAACATTTCAGCTGGGCAACTCATGGATGGATTCACAAGGGTTTTTATCAGCTTCCACCAACCGCTGACTCTCTTAAAAAAACTGACTTGCTACTACTTCCAATCATCGCATTATCGTTAATCGATTTTAACCATAGCGTACTATATCCCGTTAAATTTTGCAAGAAAAGACTTTATTAACTTTATTTTGACAAATCTCATCTAACTTGCAAAAGTTCTTCTTTGGAAAGAGTAGCAATATCAATACCTTTCATAGGATTACCTAAATCCTTTGAAAGTTCAGCTATAAGTGGGTAATCATTATAATTTTTTGTCGCTTCAACAATAGCTCTTGCAAACTTTTCTGGATTTTCCGATTTAAATATACCGGAACCAACAAACACTCCATCTGCTCCTAATTCCATCATTAATGCGGCATCGGCTGGTGTGGCAACCCCTCCTGCTGCATAATTTAATACAGGCAACCGTCCTCGTTCTTTAATTTGTAGCAACAACTCATAAGGCGCACCTAATTTTTTTGCTTCCACCATTAATTCATCTTGACTCATGTTAACAATTTGACGTACTTGGGCATTTACTTTTCGAATATGACGTACAGCTTCTACAATGTTTCCTGTACCTGCTTCACCTTTCGTACGCAACATGACTGCCCCTTCTCCAATTCTCCGCGCTGCTTCTCCTAAATCGCGACACCCACAAACAAAAGGTACGTTAAACTCCTTTTTTAACAAATGGAATTCATCATCCGCTGGTGTTAATACTTCACTTTCATCAATCATATCTACACCTATTGATTCTAAAATACGTGCCTCCACAATATGGCCAATTCTTACTTTTGCCATCACCGGAATGGATATGGCATTCTTTACTTCCTCAATAATGCGAAGATCAGCCATCCTAGCTACTCCGCCTTCTTTTCGTATATCTGATGGAACTTTTTCTAATGCCATTACCGCAACAGCACCTGCCGCTTCTGCAATTTTTGCTTGCTCAGCATTCACAACATCCATGATTACGCCGCCTTGTAAACGTCAACCCCAAATGAACAATTTTTGCTCATTTCGGATGAACACTTTTTGCTAAGAAAAAATTGTTTCTTGATGTTTTAATCGGTAACTTTCGTTGTTCATATGAATCACTTCAACTCGAT
>NZ_JBHSNQ010000135.1:0-2685 GCF_042655065.1 Ureibacillus suwonensis | reverse complement strand
CTTTATATTGGATTTGGATAGGTTTACTACCACCAAACCATTATAAAGGATTTTTTTATGGAAAAATATAGTTACAGAAAATTCAGATTTATTATGTCTATTGATATTTTTTATGCGACACTAGTGATTTACAGTAGAAACACAAATTTGAGGAGAGAGTTTTATTGAAGAAAATTCGAAAGGCCATCATTCCGGCGGCGGGTTTGGGAACACGTTTTCTGCCCGCGACGAAAGCTATGCCGAAGGAGATGTTGCCAATAGTGGATAAACCAACAATTCAATATATAGTGGAAGAAGCCATCGCATCCGGCATTAAAGATATCATTATTGTTACCGGAAAGGGAAAACGTGCAATCGAAGACCATTTCGACTATGCTTTCGAACTTGAGGCAAATCTAGTGGAACAGGAAAAATTCGAATTGCTGGAAAAAGTGCGTGTCTCATCAGACATCGACATTCACTACATCCGGCAAAAACAGCCACTTGGTTTGGGACATGCCATTTGGTGCGCCCGCAACTTTATCGGTGACGAACCATTCGCTGTTTTACTGGGTGACGATATCGTCCAAAGTGAAACACCTTGTTTGAAACAATTGATGAACCAATACGATAAAACATTTTCCAGCGTCATTGGCGTCATGGAAGTGCCGGACAGTGAGGTGCATCGATATGGTGTCATCGATCCAATCTCAACGGACAGTCCATTAATGCAAGTGTCGAAATTTATTGAAAAACCATCAACCGAAGAAGCGCCATCCAGATACGCAATTATTGGCCGCTATATACTAACACCTGAAATTTTCCGTTTCCTGGATCAAAAGAAAAAAGGAAAAGGCGGCGAAATCCAACTGACGGATGCCATTGAGGATTTGAATACAATCCAGCGGGTATTTGCGTACCGATTTGAAGGAAAGCGATATGATGTCGGAAATCAAATGGGCTTCATTGAAACAACAATCGACTTTGCTTTAAATCGTGACGACTTGAGGGAAGATGTGAGAAATTTCATTTTGGAAAAGGCAAAACAATTGGCTGAGCAAAAATAAATCAAGTAATCTAGGTTTGCAATAAAGAATCCATAACTTTCTGAATAGTGAATCATCAAGGGGGAAATTGGCATTGTTTCCTCCAAAACTCATTTTCCTTTGATTTTTTCTATGTCATAATAGAAAAACAAATATAGAAAGAAATGGGGCATTGATATTGTACACGAAACTGGTACAAACTACTCTATTAAATTGTACATTGGATCATCATGACATAGAACGGTACAAAAATCGGATAGTACAAATACACGATGAATTGGAAAACGCCCATGAGATGATTGGCTGGATTGATTACCCTTTGCAAAACCATGACCAGCTATTTAATGAAATCAAAAATGTCAAACGTGAAATTTGTGCAAAGGCGGATGTTTTGGTGGTAATCGGGATTGGAGGATCCTTTTTGGGCGCCCGCGCCGTGCAAGATGCATTGACGCCTTATTTTGGTGTACATAAGGATGGCATTGAAGTGATTTATGTCGGCCACCATATGAGCGGCGCCTATATGCATCAAATTCTTGAATATCTTGATGATAAAGAAGTGTACATCAATGTCATTTCAAAATCCGGTGGCACAATGGAAACCGCGCTGGCGTTCCGTGTGTTGCGGCAATACATGGAAAGGCGTTATGGAGAAGAGGCGATACAGCGCATCATTGTGACCACCGATCCTGAAAAAGGCATATTAAAGAAAATAGCGGATGCGATAGGATACCGTCAATTTCCAATTCCTTCGGACATTGGTGGCCGTTATTCAGTATTGACGCCAGTGGGTTTGTTGCCGATTTCCGTTGCGGGAATCGATATTGCGCAATTTATGGAAGGTGCAAAAAAAGCCGCCATTGAACTGAAAGAACCCGACCTGGAACTGAATCACGCTTACCAATATGCGGTCATGCGAAATATTCTTTACAACGAAGGGTACAGTGTGGAGTTGCTCGCCTCCTTCGAACCATCGCTAAAGAAATTCCACGAATGGTGGATGCAATTGTTCGGAGAAAGCGAAGGAAAAGAAAGAAAAGGGTTGTTCCCTACTTGCGTGACCTACTCCACGGATTTGCATGCCATCGGCCAATTCATCCAAGAAGGCAGCCCGATATTATTTGAAACACTTCTTCATTTTCATGAAATTACGGATGATTATACAGTTCCTTTTGATGGGCGTAATGAGGATGGATTAAACTACTTGGCCGGCCGTTCCTTAAATGAAATCAACGCCACTTCCAAACAAGGCACAGCCCTCGCCCATGCGGAAGGCGGAGTGCCGGTCATCCAATTGGAAATGGCGAAATTGGATGCTTATCATTTGGGTTATTTAATTTACTTCTTTATGAAGGCCTGCGCAATGAGTGCAAAGTTGATCGAAGTGAATCCTTTTGATCAGCCTGGGGTGGAGGCTTATAAAAGGAAAATGTTGGAATTGTTGATCAATAAATAATGTATAGTTTATTTTGATATAATAAAAAATCCCTCGCTAGCATTAATAAAATCATAGCAAGGGATTTTTTATGTTTAATTGTAAGCCCGAAATCAAACAACGCCTATAAATCAATGACACCTCCCTGTAAGATGAAAGTAACAATTACAGAGGAGGTGTTCTTTTTTTGACAACGGAAAAACTCAATATCGTGCCTGTAAAATT
>NZ_JBHSNQ010000134.1:0-2585 GCF_042655065.1 Ureibacillus suwonensis | reverse complement strand
TGCCGCTCGCTTCCTTCAGATTCCGCGTCACCACGGACACCCTTGCGTTAAGCTAACTGTTACTTCTGCCTTCACAGTTCGGGACTTACACCCTATAGATTACACCCATGCCAGGCGCACTAAAAAGTGCAGGATTCGCATCGAAAAGCAAAATCCTGCACATCATTTTTCTATAAAAGTATAATGTAAGCCCGAATTCAAACAACGCATATAAATCAATCACACCTCCCTGTAAGATAGAGTTATCGATTACAGAGGAGGTGTTTTGATTTGGCAATTGAAAAACTAAATATCGTACCCGTCAAATTGGAACCTGATTCCGATTCAACTCCCACTTCAACGAGTTGTGCCCCTCACAGACCTGTATGCGTGATTCAAGCAACGGATTTGAAAATCTCCTTTTACCCCGGTGTAAAACCTCACATCATTCAAACGGTCATCAAGGAGTTGAATCATAGTGATTCATGATTTTACGAAATGTAAAAATATCTATATTATCTGTGGCCGTACGGATATGAGAAAAGGGATTGATGGTTTGGCAACGTTGATTCAAGATTCTTTCGAACTTGATCCATATAGTGACGCCATTTTTTTATTTTGTGGACGGAAGAAAGACCGGTATAAATGTTTGTATTTTGATGGAGATGGCTTCGCCATGTTATACAAACGAATCGATAACGGCAAACTCCAATGGCCAAAAATCGAAAAAAGGTATCTTCTAGTTACCAATTTAATGATATAATCAATTCAATATGAAATCTGTACGGAAATGTGGTGAATCGTTTGGGCGACACTTCAATGCCGACTGAAAAAGTCATTCAACTTCTTGAAGAACAGTTAACATATATGAAGAAACAAAATGATCAGTTAACCAATCAAAACAAGGAGCTATCCAAACAAATTGAAGTGTTGACTGAGCAAGTTCGCTATCTCACGAAACTTCTTTATGGTTCAAAATCCGAAAAATCAAAGTACCAAGCTCCAGATGGACAGTGTTCTTTGTTTGATGACGACCCTTTTTTTAAGGAACCTGAGCACACAGGAGAACAAAGCACGGACACCGTGACTTACACCGTTGTTCGTAAACGACATAACAAGAAAAAACGAAATGATTCTTTTATAGATGGTTTAGAAATTGAAGAAATACATCATCATCCGGAAAATCTACAATGCGAGTGTTGTCAATCACTTATGACAGAGATTGGCAGTACGGTTGTACGGGAAGAAGCGAAATTCATACCAGCTACGATGAAGCGTGTTCAGCATATTGAACACGCTTATGAGTGTAGGTCCTGTAAAAAAGATTTACATAAAAACTCACAAATCAAGCGAGGTAAAGCACCACAACCTGCCATTCAGCGAAGTATTGCAGGACCAACGGTCTTAGCAAAACTGATTTATGACAAGTTTGTCCTCTATTTGCCTTTACATCGGCAAGTAAAGGAATGGCATCGTTATGGTTTACTAACCAATGATAAAAACCTATCAAACTGGGTGATTCGCACGGCAGAAGATTGGCTTCTTCCATTATATAATCGAATGAAAGAAACCCTCATGAAAAAATCAATTCTTCATGTCGATGAAACCTATGCCCAAGTATTGAACCGCTCAGATGGAAAGCCAGCTCAATCTAAAGCTTACAACTGGGTGTTCCGTAGCGTTGCTTCCCAAGGACCGGCAATTGTTCTGTTCCATAGTGCTTTATCCCGTAGTCGGGAAATTTTGACTGACTTTATGAAAGGCTTTAAAGGGACGATTATCTGCGATGGATATTCTGCATACCATGATGTACCAAATATTCATTTTGCCAACTGCTGGGCTCATGTTCGTCGATACTGGTTAAAAGCCGAAAGTAAAAATGGACGGATTGGTGTCGATTATTGTGATCGACTTTACCGCCTAGAACGGAAATTTAAGAAACTTCGGCCGAGCGAACGGAGAAAAGCTAGACAAAAAGAGTCCAAACCTATTGTCGAGGCATTTTTCAAATGGATTGAAGAATCTCCTTTCTATGGGAAGAATGCCCTTGCCAAAGCTGCGGAGTATACATTGAAGCACGCCGAAGGTCTAAAAGCTTTTTCTGTATGATGGGCGCATTGAAATGGATAACAATCCAGCTGAAAATGCGATTCGCCCAAATATCATTGGACGTAAAAATTGGCTGTTTTCCGTCAGTGAATCGGGAGCCGATGCGAATGCCATCTGTTTAAGCTTGGCTGAAACGGCAAAAGCGAATGGCATTGATTTTTATCAATACCTAGCGAAAGTATTGTCGGAACTCCCAAGTTTACCAATCCATCAACAGCCAAAAATATTAGATTGCTATTTACCATGGTCGAAAACCATTCGTGAATCATGTGCAATAGCAAAATAGCCCTCAATCCGAAAAACTTGGGATTGTAGGGCTATTCGTTGTGCGTACCAGAAGGGTGCGCATTTTTTATTTATCTCCTATATTGTAAGCCCGAATTCAAATGACGCATTGAAAAACTTAAAACAGGGATTAAAAAAGCGTACCTATTAGTACGCATGACAAATAGCCCTACAATCTTGAATTTTTTCAGATTGAGGGCTATTTTGCTATT
>NZ_JBHSNQ010000133.1:0-2455 GCF_042655065.1 Ureibacillus suwonensis | reverse complement strand
TGTAAACGTCAACCCCAAATGAACAATTTTTGCTCATTTCGGATGAACACTTTTTGCTAAGAAAAAATTGTTTCTTGATGTTTTAATCGGTAACTTTCGTTGTTCATATGAATCACTTCAACTCGATGTAACAGACGGTCAAGTATTGCAGTCATCATCCCTGGATTATCTACGAGTTCTATCCATTGTTCTGGGCTTCGATTGGATGTTAAAATTAACGAACTTCGTTCATATAATTGATGAATAAGCTGGAAGAACAATGTGCCTTCTCGTTGATCCATTGCCATATACATGACATCATCAATTATCACAAGATCTGATGCACGCAGTCTCTTTAACTTAGTTTTTGACTTATTGACATATTCTTCTGTTTTTAATAGCTGAATTAATTCCCCCATGGTCACAAAATACACTTGAAAGCCTTTTTGAATCGCTTCAATTCCAAGGCCAACGGATAATAAAGTTTTTCCCGCTCCAGGTGGTCCAAGTAATATTAAGTTGTATGCTTGTTCTAACCATTGAAATTCACGTAATTGCCTTAATTGCCGCTCTGTAATGGCTGTTTGCTCATCTATATTAAACATACTTAAAGGTTTATAGAACGGGAAACGAGCCCAATTCATTCGTCTTTCAATACTTTTCTCCTCACGTCTTTTTAGTTCATACGTAGTTATCTGTTCTAAGAACTCTAAATATGTCCAAGATGATTGCTCTGCTTTCCGAAGGAGCTCTGGGAGCTCCTCCGCTGTTTCGGATAATCTCAATTGTTTAAAGGCTTGTTGAATTTCTGGAACACTTTTATTCATTTGTTTTTCCTCCCATTCTTTGAATGTATGTATTGAAATCCCTTGTTTCTACAGCTATCGAAGAAACAAGTTTAGTAGAATTGACCTGTATTTCAAGAATGGGATTAGATTCTTGTAGCTTTAAGTAATTTACGACATCTTGAAAAGCATTTGCACTATACAGTTTTTCACGGATACATTTCTCTAACGCCATTGGAATCCAATGAGGATCATTTTCGGCAACTCTTTGTAAAATGAGTAATTGATCACGGCGATAGCGCTTATATCTCTGGCAGATTTCATCAATATATTGTCTCGATGCTTCTCCAGTAGGAAATAAATGAAGCACTCTTTGTTTAAGCATATCAAGCGATTCTGTATGATCTCGTGCATGATTCGTATTTTTAATTAGCTTTCCTTTTTCTAAACTTATCGTGTGCTTGGCAAGTATTTCACCAGTTGTAGGTTCTATGATGATTAATTTTTCATTATTGATTTGCAGATTCACTGTAGAGCATTTCGTATATGTGCCGATAGGTACTGAATAGCGATTCGATTTGTAACGAATCGTGTTGTCCTTATTCACATTCCTTGTTATAATTTCAATAGGGTTGCTTTCTGTTAAAGAAAGCGGTGAGGAGATCTTTCGTAAGTGTTTCTTTTCCAGTTGATACACTTCGTAAGGTCTCTTTTTTATTGTTTGATGCACTTTATAGTTCCCAGTACGTTCTAGCCAATTCCAGGCTTTTTCATTCCAATCTCCGATTGTTGAGAAGATACGATGTGCTGCGAAATTATACTTGATATACTTCACAACGTTCTCAATTTTTCCTTTCGATTGGGGATCTGCTTTTCGACATAGGTAAATCTGAAATTTACGTTCGTTCACATATGCCTGAAATTTCTTTGTTAAGATAAGATCTCCAGCATTTTCGCTTACCGCAATAAGATTGTCTTGATCATAAACAATTTCTTCAGTCATTCCCCCAAAATATCTAAAGGCATTTTCGTGACAACGAATGGTGTCTTTGGTTGTAAAGGGGCGGTCTTGCCATTCCATATACTTTTGTCGAGAGTGAGATAATACAAAGGCAATAAAATAAAGTTTGATGTCCTTATTATCTATTGTTTTCTGAATGGTTTGTCCCCAGTCTACTTGCATTTGTTTTCCTGGTGGTAATTCATCAACAGCTTCATGTTCTCGGGGTTCATCCGTTTTTTCAATTTGATAAATTTCTCTCATCTCTTTGACATACCGACGAACTGTACTTTCTCCAACTTGTAAGTCAGGAAACTTTTCTTGAAGCCAGTCCAAAATTTGTGCTCCACTCATGCTTGGATTTTCTTGTAACCATGTCACAATCCAATCCCGATAGGGATCTAACTTTTTCTTTCGCTCAATCGTGCCAAACTCCTCCACCGCTTCTTCAAATGTCATATTTAAATACTTATAAACTGTATTACGTGAGATTTTCAATTTCCTTGCGATTTGTGAAATTCGCAATCTTTTAGTACGTAATTGATGGATTTCAATATATAACACAAGCTTCTCCTCCACTAGTACAACCTCCAATAAACTTAATAAACTAGTTTATTAGAAGTGTATTTGATAGTGAAAAAGTGTTCAATCCAAATGAGCGGAATCTGTTGATTTTATTTTATCGTTTACA
>NZ_JBHSNQ010000132.1:0-2368 GCF_042655065.1 Ureibacillus suwonensis | reverse complement strand
TCCCAAGTAGATTGTCAAAGGCTCTTTTCACTTTGACAATCTACTTGGGATGTGGAACAATCCATGAATGGTTGTTGTGCAAAAAAACTTAATCTTTTTGTGTCCAAAAACTTGACGTAGATCCAATATACATTTTTTATTGCAATTACAAATAAAAGGGTTAACTTTTAGCTATGCTAAATGATTGGATTCTTAAAAATCACAAGCATAGAACTAAATATATTGGGGGATAAAAAAGGACATAGCAAATCTTTTTTCGATTTGTTATGTCCTTTCAAATTTACAAATCAACTGCTTCAAAGCGTTTTACACTAATTTTATAGGCGGAATACATAGCAGCAGCATAAACAACCATTCCGAAAAGGAGTAAGGGGAGTTGTCGTAGGAGATCAGCAGGCTCTATACTATCCAGCCATGTGAATCTAGGAAAATGAACGACTACCTCCATAGCAAGGACAAGAAGCGTGGCAGGAATGATGGCACTAAGAAAGGCTTTTCCAACTTTATAGGCCGTTTTGAAAAAGGTTGTCAAGAAAATCCAGTTGAATACAGCGTAAATAATAAGCCCAAAACCATAAAAGGCGACATTTGCTTCGATACCGGCCGGGTTCCCTTGGGGCAACACCCCTACACGCAAAAAGGCAAAGGGAAGGGAGATAGCCAGCTGGGTCATCTGGGCTAAAACGACAAGAAGCATTTTTGCCTTCACCACATCACTTTTTTTAACCGGAAGTAAGGCAGTATAATAAATATCTTGGGTTTCCCGTCCATACATGAACGTAATGTATGGCCCTAGACAACCAAACAAAAACACCATTCCGTACGGATAAGCAGGTACAATAACTAAGACACCTAGGAACGTAAAAATATAGAGATTTGGATGGGCAGCGAGACGCAATTCTTTGATTAAAAGATTAAACATTATATTGCCTCCTTTCCATTCGGACCATAATTTCCTCCAAGGTTAAATCCCCACTTTCTGAAGGCTCTTTCAAGTGTGCAAAGGATTTTATAAAGGTAGATTTCTCAGCACTCTTTAATAACTTTCCATCTTTTATATAAGTAATATCATCAGCACACTTTTCCAGGTCCGATGTAATATGAGTGGAAAATAAAATGCTTCGTTTCCCATCTTTTACGAGTTGACGAAACAAGTTTAACAAATCATCCCGTGAAACTGGATCTAGGCCACTTGTCGGTTCATCTAAAATAAGCAATTTTGCATGATGGGATAAAGCTAGGGCAATCATGTATTTCACTTTCATTCCGGTGGAGAGTTCTTTTACCTTTTTCTTCGGATCAAGGGAAAAAGTTTGCAAATAGTTTTGATAACTGGCTTCGTCCCAATTTTTATAAAAACGCCTCGTTACCGCTGTAATATCCTCCAACTTTTTATGTTGATAAAAATCAATTCCTCCTAAAACAACACCAATTTCTTGCTTAATACTTTCTTCATTGGATTTAAAATCTTTGCCAAGAATGACAACGGAACCTTTATCAGGGTGCACTAAATTTAACATTGATTTTAATGTGGTACTTTTTCCTGCACCATTTTTTCCGATAAGTCCCATAATTCTCCCCGGTGCCAAGGAAAAGGTTACATTGTCCAAGGTAAAATTCGGATAACGTTTTGTCAGTCCTTTAACAGCTAACATTTCCATTTACATGTCCCCTTTGCCTTTAAAAATATGTTCTACTGCTTGGCCAGTCATTCTAAAAAAGGATTCGCTATCTATTAAAGCAATACCAGAGGTTAATGGGTTGGTATCACCAAGAACAATTAATGTATCACCAGGTTTTAAGTTAAAGGTTTCTCTCGCCTTTTTTGGCAAAGTAATTTGCCCCCTTTCGCCAATGGTGACCGTGCCAAATAGATGTTTATTTTTTGGAGGGATAGGAAATCCCGTTTCTTCGGAGTTGTGACGAACTAAGTCGTTTAAAGATACGTCGTAAAGATCGGCTAAAGCTTCACAATTTAATATATCGGGTAGGGAATCGCCATTTTCCCACTTCGCTACCGATTGTCGGCTAACGCCTATTCTTTCGGCCACTTCTTCCTGGGAAAGACGGTTTTTATTCCTCAAATAGCGCAAGTTTGAGGCAATATTACTTTTCGTATTATTCATATTTTCCGCACCTCCTATACTTATCATAAACGGAAACAAATAGGATGAACACCAACCGATAACTACAAATATTGTTAACTTTAGTTACGAAAACTTGTATAAAATATTAATCAACAAAAAGGGGCTGTCCGAAAAGTCGATTGAATCGACCTTCGGCTCAGCCCTTTTTTCTGTTTTTAGGGTACAAAAAAATCGTCCTTTTTTATAGAATGAAATTGACCAAAAAAACATTCTAAAGAAAG
>NZ_JBHSNQ010000131.1:0-2223 GCF_042655065.1 Ureibacillus suwonensis | reverse complement strand
TTATAAATTTATTTGTGTATTAAAAAAGACCACCTGTTATGGTAGTCTTCAACTCAATAATCCGTTTTTTATATACATGAACAAATATTATAAATTAATGGTTTTCAACCGTATAATCCGATTACCCGATTTTTATTGCGGTTAAATAATTTTGTCAAAATACCCATACAAACTACCAACCTTTCCAAATCATTATCTACTAAACAACTATGAAACTGGATGATCTTGACAACCAGCCGAAAAAATAAAATGGATTTAGGAATATTTTATCATATTTTCCAACTCAGAATATCTCCTTTTACAAAAAACAGCCCGGATGTCCCAGACACCCGAGCGTTTAAAATGAAACCATATTTCATTCCCCTACATCGTCTCCACATCACGGAAATTTGTCGACTCCTCGATTTCCGCACCTTTCTGAAACTCCACCAATCTCGCAAAGGCGCGCCAGTAATGATAGACGAGGCGGTCAATCCAGAGCAGCGCCTGCACTTTGGACATGGCCACTTCCAGTTCCGTCTCCCGAACCGCTGTCCGTTCGTAATATTTTCTTCTGCGGGTGCGCCGCTCTTCCGCAATGGTGTGGGCCGTTTTCTCCAGCTCCTGCTCCATGGCCGAGAGCGTTTCTTCACTGCCGAAGCTTTCATTGATTTGCTCCAGCGTTTTGGAAAATCGTTTCATCAACTTTTCATGATGATAAATGCCTTCCACCTTTTGATGTTCCCTCAGCACGCTGACCAGCCTTGTGATGTGGTCAAGCACATGGATGATCGCCACATGCTGATTCCGGAGTCTTGCGGAATCCGACTGCACTTCATTGAGGAATTTCCGGATTTCCACAATGGCGGCCTCCACTTCCCTCACCTTTTTCTCGAAACTGCCCGTTCCCTTTTTCGCTTCAATCAATTCCAAAATGGCATCCGTCAGCTGCTTCATCATTTGCAGCAACGTTTGATAAGCCACTTCGAGGGCGGCCGATGGAATGGAAACCAATTGATCGTCCAGATTCCGTGTCAATGCATTGGCTTTTTCCGGCAACATCTTTATCAATAATTTGGAAAACTGCTTTGTAAATGGAACAAAAATGATCGCTCCCAATACACTGAATAACGTATGGAATAAAGCGAGCCCCACCGTTTCATCAAAACTTCCGACCAGCCCAACCGTCATGAACTCCACCAATTGCAATATGTAGCCGATAAATACTGTCACGATGACAGCGGTTACGACATTGAACAACAGATGGGTCGCCGCTGTTCGTTTTGCGGCAATGGAAGAACCGAACGATGCGACAATCGCCGTTGCCGTCGTTCCGATGTTTTGGCCGACCACCAGATACGCCGCCTGTTCAAAATCGATCGCTCCCGCAAACAAGGCGGTGAGGGTCGTCGCCATTGCCGCGCTGGAAGCCTGCATAATGATGGTCATCAATATGCCGATGCCAATGAGCAGCAGGATGGACAGCCACGATTCCGTATCGAATGAATCAAAGGAAATCCATTCTTGGGCCGACTCCATCCCTGTTTGCAGCAAATCGATCCCCAAAAACAACAGTCCAAAACCGGTGAAAACGCCGCCATATTTTTTGATGTCGCTTGGGGCCACATATTGGATCAGCACACCCAGCGCAATCATCGGAAGCGACATGGCTTGCAGACTGATTTTAAATCCTAACAAGGAAATGATCCAGCCGGTGCTGGTGCTTCCGATATTGGCGCCGATGATGATCCCGATGGACTGCACAAAGGTGAGAAGCCCGGCACTTACAAAACCGACCGTCAAAATCGTGGTGGCGGTTGATGACTGAACCAGCACCGTCATGACAAATCCGGTTAAGAGGGAAGTCAATGTGCCTTTCGTGAAAGTATGCAGCCATTTTTTCAACGTTTCCCCCGCAATCTCTTTCAAACCGTTCGTGAGCAATGACATGCCCAATAAAAAAATCCCAATTCCTCCGATGGCATTGATCAATGAAAACACCTCATTTGTCGAGAAGGCAATCTCCTGGAGTATAATTATTTTACATAAAAAAACAAATTGCGTTCCTCAAAGAACGCAAAATGCTCCATAAATATTGTCAAACTGAGGAAAAATATTGGTTCTTTGTCAAATGGTGTTGGTGAATAAATTTTAGTGACATTATTTGGTAATATGTAATCGGATGGCTTAGGGGAAATTCGAGGTTCCCCTAAGCTGTTTTTATTTTCGCTAAGTTTTGGGTAA
>NZ_JBHSNQ010000130.1:0-2175 GCF_042655065.1 Ureibacillus suwonensis | reverse complement strand
GTCCCAAGTAGATTGTCAAAGGCTCTTTTCACTTTGACAATCTACTTGGGATGTGGAACAATCCATGAATGGTTGTTGTGCAAAAAAACTTAATCTTTTTGTGTCCAAAAACTTGACGTAGATCCAGAAGTATAAGTTTCTTTAGTACCCCTATATCTATATCCTCCAATTTATTAATATAAACACATGCTTTCCCTTTTGTATGTTTCCCAAAATTTTCAAGCAACTTCTCCCTTTCCTGTTCATCCAGCGTGAAATATAAACTGATTTTTGACTTTCTGGGAGAAAATCCTACTAATGGCGCATCGCCTTCATGTCCGCTTGCATACTTGTAATGGTAAGAACCGAATCCGATTATGCTCGGCCCCCACATCTTCCCTTTATATCCTGTCGTGTCTTCAAAAATCTTTAATAGCTTATGGGCAGCTTCACGTTTTTTTGGACTTTCGACGGCTTCGATGAATTCATTGACGTCCATGTCCGTTTCTCTCATTTTTTGTTCGTATTTTGCCATTTGCCTTCATCCTCTTTCCATTCCAAAAATTCGATATCCTTTTGATCTTCAAAAAAGATGGATTCACTCATCACTTTTGCATCACCGCCGTAAGAGCTGTTTCTTTGTTCAATCCAGGCAACTTCACCCTTTTGATCAATCATGTTCCATGAAAAATACAACTCATTGTTTGTTGAAAATATATTGCTGAACATATCCCCGTTTTCTTTCGAAATGCCGCTCATTTCTTTATACACCTTCAGCATTCCTCCACTCAAGGGCACTACACCATAAGACTTTTCCCGGTCAAAAGATGCCCCCATCTGCAAACGGGGTTCATAATAAAAATCCTCGTCATTCCCCCGGTAAGACCGATTCCTTATCAAGTAGATATTTATTTTTTTGATTTGTTCATCTTCCGGGAAGTTCCAAACAAAATAATAAGTCGAAGGGTCGTTTTCATCCAGTTTGACGATGTTTATACTGCTATTGACCGTTTTTTCAGAAAGGCGCCATTTTCCATTTTTCCACTCCCAAAGGCTGAAGCCATATTCATTGTCTGCTGAAATAAAAGGCATAAATACATGCTTTTTATCCAAAAAAACAACATCCTGAACCGTTTTTACTTCGATTGCATTTTCTGCTTGATTCAATTTTTTTATCGCTTCCCCTTCCGATAAAAATTCATCCGGAAAAAGATTGGCCGCCAAATAAATGATGTTTGCCAACACCACCAAAATTACAGCAACAACCCCCAGGATTATTTTCTTATTTCTCATAAATCTTTCTCCTTCAACACTTTTTCATTGGAACGGAAATAAACGCTTCTCTTTTCCGTATTCACCAAAATGCCTTTCCCATCCTTTTCGATATAAATGACGGCATCCGCACCGCTTCCCCATCTTGGCTTGCTATTGGCCAATAAATATGGAAAGCGTTCATTCTCCTTTTGGAAATCATCCACCATGTCGTCATAAGAAACGACAGAAAAGAATTCCTTCTGTTTCATTTTCGATATGATTTCCATAAAATCCCCGCTTAACTGCGGATTTCCTTCTCCATCGGGATGGACTGGTATGATTTCCGCTTCAGAAATGTCGCTTATATAGTGGGACAACTCATTTTCATCGTAAATCAGATGATAGATGAAGATGGATATGAAAAAAGCGGCAAGGAAAATATAATTGCCGGCAAAGCCTAAAAGTGCATATGGACGATAATTTTTCCAACTGTTTCCCTTATTCCTTAAGAGGAAATACAAAATCCATACACCCAGCGGTAAAATGGCCAATTCAACCGTCTTTTCGAACATTGGAAAATGAATCGAAAAAGAAAATACCCCGACAATGATGACTACAATCACTTTCCATTTGCTCAATTTTACTTCCTGTTTTCTATAAATCCTAATCGCAAGAAAGGCGATGATCCCCAATGCAACCAGATAAAAAATCAAGTCCACGATATTATCAAACCACAAATAGAATCACTCCTTCATCTTTCCATATTCTACATAAAAAGGGAGATTCCCTTTTGCCGTCCGGAAGAAATGGTAAATAATCGAGTAGGAGGGAGCGATTAACTCCCGTCCTCTCACACCACCGTACGTACGGTTCCGTATACGGCGGTTCAATTAAGATAATTGACGCAAGTTTTCATAACGAGCTTCAAGACTTTCCAACCCT
>NZ_JBHSNQ010000129.1:0-2098 GCF_042655065.1 Ureibacillus suwonensis | reverse complement strand
TGTGCTAACTTAATTTTAACAGAAGAGGTCCTTATTTTTTATTGAAAAAATGAAAAACAGCCCATGAAATTTCATTCCAAAATTTCATGGGCTGTTTCCATTTTAGAGGGGGTTTTGTCCCAGCCACCTCCTCCCTAATTCAACATCCGATCGGGCAGTTTATGGTACATATCAAAAATTTCTTCAGCCGTTTCTTTGATAATGTCTTCATCACCTTGATCAATGGCGCTGTCCAATTTCGCATAAATCAATAATAAAATGCTTTTCGCTTCCACTTCGTCCATATATTGAATCTTCTGTTTAACAAATTGAATCCGATTCAATGTAGCCACCCCTCTTTTTCTATACAATTGCAATTATACTAAATGAATAAAAAAATTTGCCATGATTGAACCAATTTCATTGAAAGAATTGTCACAATTAAGAATAACACAAGTTTCATAGAATACAAAAAATAGGCTGCCATGAAGAACTTTCAAGGCAGCCTTTAATTCTTAAGCGTTTAAATCCACTATTATTCTACCTTTTGCTTGTCCTTTCAAGAGAATAGGAAAAGCATCAGGCAACTCTTCCAACGTCACTATTTTATTAATAAAATCTTCCAAATTATTTGGCTTGTACTCCGAAGCCAAACGGTTCCAAACTTCTTTTCTTGTTTCATAATTGCAATATGCGGAATCTATACCGAGTAGATCGACACCCCGTAATATAAATGGATACACCGTTGTCGGCAAGCTTGTCCCTCCTGTCAATCCACTTACGGCCACCTGTCCGCCCAGCTTAATTTGGCTCAAAATGGATGCAAGGGATTCCCCGCCAACAGGATCCACCGCCGCAATCCATCGTTGTTTCGCCAAAGACTTCGGTCTTCCCGCACTGACCACTTCTTCCCTGGAAATCACCGAATTGGCTCCAAGACTTTTAAGAAATTCATGTTCCGATTCTTTTCCGGTACTTGCTTCGACATCATATCCCAGTTTTGATAAAATCGCCACGGCAAAGCTGCCTACGCCGCCTGTTGCCCCCGTTACGAGCACTTTACCTTGGTCAGGTTTCAACCCGTTTTGTTCAAGCCGATAAATGGATAAGGCTGCAGTGAATCCTGCCGTTCCAATCACCATGGATTCTTTTAAGGAAAGCCCTTTCGGAAGCGGCACAATCCAATCGGCTGGAATCCGCGCATACTCGCTATAACCCCCAAAGTGGGAAACGCCGATTTCATAACTTGTTGCAATCACTTCATCGCCTTCCTGAAAACGCGGATCTTCCGATGCAACGACGACGCCGGCCAAATCGATTCCCGGCACAAAAGGATAATTTCTTACAATATTTCCGTTCGGAATGCTTGCAAGACTGTCTTTATAGTTTACACCGGAATAATGAACACGTATCAATACTTCCCCTTTTGGCAAATCGTCAAATGACAATTGCCGAAGTTCAATGGCAACATCTTCGCCTTGTTTATCAACGACTAATGCTTTAAATTGTGACATCTCCATTTCCCCTTTCTGCATCCTATTTTACATAATTTATTCCAACATTACCTGTAATATGAGAAATTTTCATTTAAAACGGCTTGGCAGAATGGGTGGATCCATCCGCTTCATAGAGAAATTATTTATTGAATAAATAAAGCGAAACGATCAGCAACAGAATCGAAATCATTTTCGTGCCGGTGATTGGATATCTTTCTCCTCCAAACAAGCCAAAATGATCAATGATGGCCCCCACGGCGATTTGCCCCAATACGACTGCCATCAATGTGGATGTCACACCGATTTTATTGACTGAAAAGATTAGAATGGATACATAAATGGCCCCTAAAATCCCGCCGATCAACTGCCATTTTGGCACTTCTGTGACGGCCAAAATATTTCCTTTCCCGAAAAAGATGGTAAAGAAGAACAGCACCAATGTTCCGATCAGAAAAGAAATAAAGGAACCTTCTATCAAACCGATTTTTTGGCCCAATCCCAATGTCATCAACTTAACGTTACATTTAATGGAAAATAATATTTAATTTAACTTTTATAAAATTAGGTAATAAGCCTCTTGTAATTTTAAAAAGTCCACCAAAATCGTTTTAGAATCCAATTTT
>NZ_JBHSNQ010000128.1:0-1984 GCF_042655065.1 Ureibacillus suwonensis | reverse complement strand
TCTAATTTTACAGGCACGATATTGAGTTTTTCCGTTGTCAAAAAAAGAACACCTCCTCTGTAATTGTTACTTTCATCTTACAGGGAGGTGTCATTGATTTATAGGCGTTGTTTGATTTCGGGCTTACGGCTTACTGACAAAGAACCATATTATAGAGCCTATAAATCTTATTCCGTATAACAAAAAAACGTTTCCCAAATTATCAGGAAACGTTTTTTTGGAACTTACTTTAATCATGGATGCCGATGGTGGGAGTCGAACCCACACTCCTTTTGGGAACACGATTTTGAGTCGTGCGCGTCTGCCAATTCCGCCACATCGGCGTAATATTATCTTTTTGTCTCATTTGGAGGCGGCTACCGGATTCGAACCGGTGATAAGGGTGTTGCAGACCCGTGCCTTACCACTTGGCTAAGCCGCCAACACTGGAGCGGAAGACGGGACTCGAACCCGCGACCCCCACCTTGGCAAGGTGGTGTTCTACCACTGAACTACTTCCGCATACTTGATGGCTGGGGTACCAGGATTCGAACCTGGGCATGACGGAATCAAAATCCGTTGCCTTACCACTTGGCTATACCCCAATTATATCATATAAAATCCTTATATTCTATATTGGTGGAAACCTAATGGAATCCTTTTTTATTTTCGAATCCATTTTCAGTTTTTATGGGGCGACTGATGGGAATCGAACCCACGAATGCCGGAGCCACAATCCGGTGCGTTAACCACTTCGCCACAGTCGCCATCATGTCTGGTTCATTGGCAGGGGCAGTAGGAATCGAACCCACACTGAAGGTTTTGGAGACCTTTGTTCTACCATTAAACTATGCCCCTGTAATATCAGATGGTGGAGGGGGGCGGATTCGAACCGCCGAACCCAAAGGGAACGGATTTACAGTCCGTCGCGTTTAGCCACTTCGCTACCCCTCCGAAAGTATGGTGCCGGCGAAAGGAATCGAACCCTCAACCTACTGATTACAAGTCAGTTGCTCTACCAGTTGAGCTACGCCGGCATTTATTTTCAAAATGGTGGGTTGGGGCGGAATCGAACCGCCGACACGAGGATTTTCAGTCCTCTGCTCTACCGACTGAGCTACCGACCCACTATTTTTTAATGGCGGTCCCGACGGGACTCGAACCCGCGATCTCCTGCGTGACAGGCAGGCATGTTAACCACTACACCACGGGACCACTCTTTGGTTGCGGGGGCAGGATTTGAACCTGCGACCTCCGGGTTATGAGCCCGACGAGCTACCAGACTGCTCTACCCCGCGATAATAAGTATTTTTATGGTGGAGGATGACGGGATCGAACCGCCGACCCTCTGCTTGTAAGGCAGATGCTCTCCCAGCTGAGCTAATCCTCCATATTGGTGACCCCTACGGGATTCGAACCCGTGTTACCGCCGTGAAAGGGCGGTGTCTTAACCACTTGACCAAGGGGCCAATCCTTAATAATGGCGGAGAGTAAGGGATTTGAACCCTTGAGACAGGTTATCCCCGTCTACACGATTTCCAATCGTGCTCCTTCAGCCACTCGGACAACTCTCCAAGAAGCATGGCTCCGAAGGTAGGATTCGAACCTACGACCAATCGGTTAACAGCCGATTGCTCTACCACTGAGCTACTTCGGAATGATTCTATTTTCAAGCCCAGCGACGTCCTACTCTCGCAGGGGGAAGCCCCCAACTACCATCGGCGCTAAAGAGCTTAACTTCCGTGTTCGGTATGGGAACGGGTGTGACCTCTTTGCTATCATCACTAGGCTTGTTTTCTCACCGAAAGACAAATATTATTATATCATATTTCGTTTATTTGTCAAGTATTTATTTGAATTTTTTTAGTAGTTGAGAGGTTGTTCTCTCAAAACTGGATAACGGCATTGAAAGCTTTTCTTTTGGTTAAGTCCTCGATCGATTAGTATCCGTCAGCTCCACACGTCACCGTGCTTCCACCTCGGACCTATCTACCTCATCGTCTTT
>NZ_JBHSNQ010000127.1:0-1817 GCF_042655065.1 Ureibacillus suwonensis | reverse complement strand
CCTTCATAATCAGCACCCTCCTTAATTCGTTGGTATTGTCAAAAGTTTATCCTCCACACTCACGGTTTTCCCTTGAGTTTCAACGGTTGGAAGAAAAAAAGCTTGCCACCCCCGTTGTTTTCGGCCATCATTGAGGTAACGACACCCAACAGCCAAAACAAAGGAGTGACAAGCTTTGTTACCTCAATTATTAGCCTATTTGCTCGAAATAATCAAGACCCAATATCAAATCATTGTGTATTTGATGGGTGTGATCGTGGGAAAATCCTTGAATCTCGAGGACTTGGACGAACCCATCCAAAAGCCGTACCGGAAACTTCAGGTCGATGACCTTCCGATCATCGATGTGCCGGAAACCCTTGATTACCGGAAGCTGTTGGCAGACTATGAAGCCCAGCACGGACGTCCTTTACGGCCCATCCAGCGCCGCGCGAATGCGAAACACCGTGTTCCGGATTCGTTGACCTGCCCTCGCTGCCAGGCTCCCTCTTCTTACCTGTACGCCAATAACGGCGGAAAAGGGCAATACCAATGCAAAGTGTGCCAGTGCCGGTTCAACCACCGAAATCGGTTCACCAAGCAAGCGGTCTTTCGCTGCCCGCACTGCAAAAAGACGCTGGAAAAAATCAAGGAACGCAAAGAATACAACATCTATAAGTGCAAGAACAACGCTTGCCCGTTTTACCAGGCCAACCTTCGCCGGATGACGAAGAAGGAGCGCCAACAGTTTCAACAGGATCCTCAAGCCTTCAAGGTGCGGTATTTGTTTCGAGAGTTCTTGTTTGACTTTCTCCCGTTGGCTTCCTCGTCGCTCATCAAGCCGAAGGTCGATTTGTCCCGGCTGGCTGCGTCGCCGCACGTGTTGGGGCTCGTGTTGACGTACTACGTCAACTTTGGGATGTCCTCGAGGGAGACCGCCGCCGCCATGAAGGACATCCATGGCGTCTCGATCTCCCATCAGACGGTGCTCAACTACGCCAACAGCGTCGCGCTTTGGATCAAGCCCTTTGTCGACCGGTTCCCGTATGAGCTGTCCGGTTCGTTTTGCGGGGACGAGACGTATATTCGCGTCAAAGGGCGCTGGCATTACCTGTTCTTTATGTTTGACGCCGTCAAAAAGATCGTGCTGTCGTATCGCGTCTCGCCCAACCGGGACACGCTCTCGGCCATCAAGGCCATCGATGATGTCCTCAGGAAGCTAGCGTCCCTCCCAGACGACTTGTCGTTCGTCGTGGATGGCAACCCGATTTATCTGCTGGCGCAACACTTCTTCGCCCAACACGGGATTTCATTTGACGTCCGCCAAGTGATCGGGCTGACCAATGAGGATCCGGTCTCGGAAGAGTTTCGCCCTCTCAAGCAGATCATCGAGCGATTCAACCGGACCTTTAAAGGCAACTACCGCCCGACCCATGGGTTTGGTGCGGAAGAAGGCTCGGTGTCCTTTGTGACGCTGTTTGTGGCGTATTTCAACTTTCTGCGCCCACACAGCGCGCTCGAAGGCCGGGTGCCGGTCGTCATCCCGGAACTGGCGGATCTTCCGCATATGCCGGCCCGGTGGACGAAGCTGATCGCCATGGCACAAGCGTTTCTCCAACAAGAGGCGGCCTGACTTTTTTGTCCTCTGGAGCCCGTTGAACAGAACTCCTGCCGGATTCGGCGAAGCGAACCCTTGACCAACCGAACACCGCCAAAGGTAAAATTCGGTCATGGCAAGGGCGGCTTTCTTATTGCCTTCTTTTTTGTCCCCGTCGCCCTTGACGACTCTTCCGCACCTTTGGCGGGTGTTGGTCAAGGGCGAATCCGGCCCTCCGCAT
>NZ_JBHSNQ010000126.1:0-1742 GCF_042655065.1 Ureibacillus suwonensis | reverse complement strand
TTCAACTAAATGGTGAATGTGGAAGGCAATATCATTTTCTTGTAATTTTATTTCTAAATCTAGAGGCAAAACTAATTGATTCATGTTATAATATTTGAACATAAGGACCCTTCTTTCTGTTAGGTTTGGTGTGGTAACTTAATTTTAACAGAAGAGGTCCTTATTTTTATTGAAAAAATGAAGAACAGCCCATGAAATTTCATTCCAAAATTTCATGGGCTGTTTCCATTTTAGAGGGGGTTTTGTCCCAGCCTCTTTTTATCTTTTGTCCCAGCCTCAGCCTAAATAAGAGAAGAATCTTAGAAAATGATGAGCAAAAAAAAGACAAACCCCAACTCAAATGAAGCATTTGAGTTGGGGTTTGTCGACAGTCTGAATGCTTGGGGTTTCCCAAGCATTTTTTTATCAGCCTCTTAATGAATCAAAGACCTGTTTTAAATCGGCGATAATATCTTCCGCATTTTCTATTCCCACAGAAAAGCGCAAGAGACAATCGTCCACTCCGCGGGCAATTCGTTCTTCGTATGGAATGTCGGCATGTGTTTGAGTTGCAGGATATGTAATAAAGCTTTCCGGACCGCCTAAACTTTCGGCAAACGTAATGAGTTTCATATTTTTTAAGAACGGATTGACAAATTCAGGTTTCGTCAAACGGAATGAAAGCATTCCGCCTTTGCCGGTATACAGTACATCGGAAACTAAAGGTTCCTCTTTCAAATATGCAACGACTCTTTTCGCATTTTCATCATGCTGCTTCATTCTCACATGCAATGTTTTTAAACCGCGAATGACCAGCCAGCTATCGAAAGGGGACAGCACAAGCCCCATGCTGTTTTGATTAAATGACAATTTTTCGCTAAGCTCTTTCCCTTTTGAAACGACAAGACCGGCCAATGTATCGTTATGTCCCGCAATATATTTGGTCGCACTGTGCACAACAATATCCGCCCCATGTTCCATTGGCCGTTGGAAATATGGGGAGTAGAATGTATTATCAACGATAAATAACAAGTTATGTTTTTTGCAGATGTCATTGAAATAATCCAAATCAAATTCGATCATTAATGGATTTGTAGGTGTTTCAAGGAAAACGGCTTTCGTATGTTCGTTGATCAATCCTTCAACTTCTTCCACTTTTGAGAAGTACACCGGCCGGATTTGATACATTTCGTTAAATACTTTTAGTAAACGATAAGTCCCCCCATACACATCTTCCGGCAAAAGGATTTCATCACCCGGTTTGAAGATGGAAAGAACCAATTGAATGGCGGCCATTCCGGAGCTACAGGCAAAACCCGCATCTCCCCCCTCCAATTCCGCAATGCCATTTTCTAAAATTTCACGGGTCGGGTTTTTTGTTCGAATATAATCATATCCTGTAGATTCCCCAATGCCAGTGTGTCTATAGGCTGTGGACATATAAATTGGGGGATTTACAGCACCTGTTCGGATGTCACTTTGATTTCCCAATTGAACTAATTTTGTTTCAATCCAATTTTTTGTCATGACTGTCACTCTTTCCTCGAAATACTTTATTGAATTGTTTATTAAACAATTTATCACAGGTCTTAATTCAAAAACAATAGTTTCAAGAATTAATAAAATTTTTCTTATTTTACTCAACTTTCGCAGTGAAAAATTTATGAATAATCCTTGATTTGATAGGTTTCTTTGGGTATCTCATATTCACTTGACACTGAAAAAATTCGTCTAAAAACCAAAAAGACACCTCTTTCTTTTGG
>NZ_JBHSNQ010000125.1:0-1641 GCF_042655065.1 Ureibacillus suwonensis | reverse complement strand
TATAATTTTGTAACTATTCAGCCACATCATAAAGTGAGCTGAATATTTTCTTCTTTCCTTGTCTATGATGTGAATATTGATAGACAAGGAGGTGAATCGCATGTTGACGGTACAACAAGCTGTATTTACAGTTGAGGGCTTAATCGGCAAAGTTCAACAACAAAAACAGCTCATTCATCAACTCATTCAAGAAAATGAACATTTGCGTCACGAAAACAAACAGCTACGCAAAGAAAATGAACAACTGAAGTACCGTGTTCAAGAGCTGGAAGCACGCACGAAAAAAAACAGCTCCAATAGCCATTTGCCCCCATCTTCTGACCGTTTTGAGAAAAAGCGTTCCTCCCGCGAGCCGTCTGGCAAAAAGCCTGGTGGGCAAGAGGGACATGAGGGGAAGACGCTCCGTCAAGTGGAACATCCACATCATCGCATCGTCCACCGTGTGCATACGTGTCAAGGATGTGGAGCTTCTTTGCGTGAAGTCAAACCGTTCAAAGTCGATATCCGTCAAGTGTTTGATGTCCCTCCTGTGGCGATCGAGGTGACACAACATGAACGTGAAGTGAAATCGTGTCCACATTGTCGATGCGTGCAACAAGCCGAATTCCCATCCCATGTCACGAATCATGTGCAATACGGTCCACGGCTCACGGCACTCGTTGTTTATTTACATCATATCCAATTGATCCCGTACAAGCGTTTAAGTGATACAATCGAAGCGTTATATCAACACTCGATTAGTACAGGAACCCTTGCCAATATGGTGAAACGAGGACGCGAAGCGCTGGAATCAAATATGGACATCATCGAAGACGCCTTACTTGAATCCAACATCCTGCATGTCGATGAAACGAGTTTGCGCATCAATGGGAAACTCGCATGGGTGCATGTCGCGTGTACATCGAGATATACATACTTGGCTCCTCACGCTTCTCGTGGAAAAAAAGCGACCGATGAGATCGGGATTCTTCCCCGATATGAAGGGACGATGATGCACGATGCGTTCGGTACGTATCCGAAATACACACATGCCACCCATGCCCTTTGTCATGCCCACCATTTGCGTGAGTTAAAAGGATTCATCGAACAGGGGCATACGTGGGCGATGCGCATGACCACGTTTCTGTTAGCCGCCAAGCAAGCCGTCGAAGCCCATCACGGTGCACTTTCCGAAGAAGAAGCGAGACGGTGGGAACGAGTGTATGATCGCATCCTAGAAAGAGCACAACACCGATTAGAAACGATGACGCCTCTTCCGAAAAAAGCACTCGCTTTTGTTCGACGCCTTCAAAAACGAAAGGAAGAAGCGCTGCGTTTCTTACGTGAAGTACATGTTCCCTTTGACAACAACCAAGCCGAACGCGATCTTCGCATGGTCAAAGTCAAAGAGAACATTTCGGGTACGTTTCGCGAAGAAACATTCGCGCAGTCGTTTTGCATCGCAAGAAGCATCGTTTCCACACTGACGAAACACGAAAAAAACGTGTGGGATTCGTTATGTCTTCTGTTGGCAGGCGAAACGATCGATCGAGTTCTTTCCGCTACCTAGGGCATTTTCTATGACCGAAATGCCCTATTTGTGCTGGGCTTTTTTATACACTAGCACTGGGGTGAATAGTTACTGCCGTTACATCATTAACT
>NZ_JBHSNQ010000124.1:0-1436 GCF_042655065.1 Ureibacillus suwonensis | reverse complement strand
GGTACCGTCAAGAATTTTGTGTAATGTAAGATAGATAGGGTATCTCTGAAATGGATTTGGAATGGATAGGGAACCGGTTTCCTTCACACAAGAGACTGAATATTCAGTCTCTTGTGTGGAAAGGGAAAATCCCCTTATTTTGTTTATTTACAATATTTGGTTAACAATAACGTTCTTCAAACATTCGTTGAAGGGCTTCTTGCGCTTCGGCAAATCCTCGCAACTTTCGCCCTGCCCATTTCTCGTTAAAGTCCTGTATCGTCAAATATACGACTTTTTCAGCGGCTTCTAAACTGCTCAAACTGTTCATCGGTTTTAGGCGTTTCCGAATCTCCTTGATCGTTCGTTCGATGGCATTGGTCGTATAAATCACACTTCGAATACTGCTTGGATAGTCCATAAAGGTGAGAAGGACATCCAACTCATTTGCCCAAGATTGGACTTCTCTCGGATACTTGCTGGACCATTTCGACTCAAACTGTTGAAACATTTGTAACGCCATCTCCTTATTCGGCGCGCGATAAATCAGCTTGAGGTCCTCTGCCACTTCGAATTGGTCTTTTTTCCGAACACGGTTGAGGGTGTTGCGGACTTTGTGCACGACACAGCGCTGCACATCGGCTTTCGGATACACCGCCTTAAAGGCTTCCTCCAACCCCGGAAGGCCATCGAAGACGCCAAGAAGCACTTCCTTGACGCCTCTTTTGTAGAGCTGTTGGAGAATCTCCTGCCATACATAGGCGCTTTCTTGTCCTCCTACGAAGAAATCAAGAATTTCACGATACCCTTCTTCGTTCACCCCCAATACCACATAAATAACTTCTTTCTCTACCGTATCCCGGCGAAGTTTCACGTACAAGCCGTCCAAATATAAGACCGAATAACGCTGGTGTAGTGGACGAGCGTGCCATTTCTCGATGTCTTCTTTCACGACATCGGTAATCCGGCTGATCGTCGCTGGAGAATAAGCATTTCCTAGAATTCGTTCGATAAACTTGCCAATTTCCCGTGTACTCATGCCACTTTGATACATCCTAATGATGGCTTCCTCCAGCCAGCCGGTGTGGCGTTGATAAGGGGCAAACAACTGTGTTTGAAATTCCCCGTTTCGGTCTCTTGGAACCAAAAGACCCTCAATCCGGCCATATTGCGTATCTAGATTTCGCTGATAGTAGCCGTTTCTCATATTCGGCGTTCCAGCCTGTTCGATTTCGAGGAAATGTTTGATTTCTTCCCGCATAATCAGCTCTAATTTTTCCTTCACAAACTGACGAATGACACTTTCCAGTTGATTTGCCCAGTCGACATTCGGTATACTTCTTTTAGACATAGGTAGGGTACTCCTTTCTCTAAGATTTTTGGTCCAAATCAGAGAATACCCTACCTTTTTTCTTTTTGCCTAGCAAAATGCTTTACACAAACTTTTATACATCATC
>NZ_JBHSNQ010000123.1:0-1407 GCF_042655065.1 Ureibacillus suwonensis | reverse complement strand
CACTAGTGTCGCATAAAAAATATCAATAGACATAATAAATCTGAATTTTCTGTAACTATATTTTTCCATAAAAAAATCCTTTATAATGGTTTGGTGGTAGTAAACCTATCCAAATCCAATATAAAGGAATCACGATTATGGATAAGTTTACACGAAAAACATCATTTGAACAATGGTTTTCACCAATTAATTTCAACTTATTTGACGATATGGTGAAAGCCTATCATTTAGATTACTATACAAAGAAGCTTTATATGGCTTCATTTCTGAAATTACTGTTGTACGCTCAATTACATGAAACCGAGAGTTTGCGAGCTTTAAGTGACGCTGTTTTTTCTGAAGAATTACAACGTGCAACAGGTCTTCCATCGATTAGCTTTTCCCAATTAGGAAGACGAATCAATGCCATTCCAACGGTTTTCTTTCAATCGATTTTTCTTGATTTAGTGGCTCAAATTCATGAGAAAACACATTTTCAAAAGCGAAGAAAGCTGACAACGCCACTAAAAATCATTGATTCGAGTACGTTGCCACTGAATTTGACGAACCACAAATGGGCAGAGTTCCGAAAAACAAAATCGGGCGTGAAGCTTCACTTGCGTCTTGTATTCATGGAAAAAAGACTTTCTTATCCCGACAAGGCCGTACTGACAAACGCAATCGAACATGATCGTGGTCAATTAGAGGTATTCATTGATGATCAAGAATGCCTGTACGTGTTCGATCGTGGATACTTAGATTATGAGCGATTTGACCGTATGACGGATGATGGGTATTTCTTTGTTTCACGTTTACGAAAAAACGCTGTCGTCCGTGTGTTAGAACGATTTTCGTTACCTGAAGATTCGCCTGTATTCTCCGATGAAATGGTGGTTATTGGAACCACGCAAAATCGTTCTGAAAACGCGTTCCGTCTCATCAAATTGTTGGATACAAAAGGAAATGAACTTCATTTACTGACGAATCGTTTTGATATGGATGCAGATGAAATCGCTGAAATCTATAAGTCACGTTGGGCCATTGAACTCTTTTTCAAATGGATGAAACAACACTTGAATATCAAGAAGTTCTACGGCCACAGTGAACAAGCCGTACACAACCAAGTATACGTAGCGATGATTGTATACTGTTTAAATGTGTTAGCTCAGTTGAACACTAATAGTGACCGAAGTACGTTACAAATAAGTCGATATTTGAAAGCAGCTTTATGGAAATCTGCACACATTTGGTTACGGAAAATCGAAGGGATGAGCGTTCCTTAAAGGTTGATTTGTCGTTGTTGCACTCGTCTTAAGCTATAGGTAAAAAATGGATGTTTACTACCTTTATTTAGGTGTTTTCGTTTTTCGCTAATTTTCCAGAAAAATAAAATCTGAAATTTCAAAACTTATTTATGCGACGCTAGTG
>NZ_JBHSNQ010000121.1:0-1381 GCF_042655065.1 Ureibacillus suwonensis | reverse complement strand
TTAAAATAAGCCACAAACAAAGTCACATAAGAAACGGATCCGTGATCGGATCCAAATCCGTGTGTCGATCTGTAATTGCCCTTAAATGTTCGATTCAGTCTTTCAATAATTTGTTTTAACGGTCTGTATTCCGTTGAAACCTGGTCTTCGTTGGTTAGTCCAATGACCTGCTTCACATCAAACGTAATACCGTGCTGGGCAAAAAAGTGTTGTGCTAAAAGGTAAATCGGATTGCCATCTACGACAAAGGTGAGGTCTTCCGGGATCTCTTTCATCTTCCATAAGGCCTCATCAATCGCACGAATGGCTGATACCGTATCACGATTTGGAGAAACAGGGTAGGACAGAATAATTTTCTTTACCGCATCAAAAAAGAAAAAAAGATAATGCCAACGACCATTCACCTTAATGTATGTTTCGTCTCCGCAGAATTGATCAGAAAGCTCGTAAGGATAATGATCCACATAAGGTTTGAGAAGAAGTGCTACGCTGTTTTCGTAATTCAATATACTCTGGTGAGAGATGGGTACGCCATGAACATCCTTCATCAGTGCAGCTGTTTTCCGAGCCGATAAGCCATAGTTTACATGGTAGGTTAAAATGAGCCCCAATGTGTGCGGTGACACATGAAGCCTGGACAAATCCACTTTTGGCTTCTTAGGTGAATGTTTGGCTAACGGCTGATAATCAATTTGAAACTGACGGAATATGTATCGAACTTTAAAAGACGGAGAATCCTTTTCGAACTGCTTTTTCTCTTTTTTAGACATTCCTTGCAGTTTCTTTTTGTAATACGGACAGTCATTGTTTTTGCACTTAAATACGAGAAAATCTTTTCTTTCCTTGATCTTCTCGAGTGTTTTCGAACAGTGTGGACATTTTAGTATAGCCTCCTTGGCATATTGATTCTTTTTATTAAACAGACACGCACACACCTTGCATTGATACTGTCCTTTACCTCCGTTATTGGCATAAAGATAATCTGACGGAGCACCACACCTTGGACATTTCATGGATGAAGGTACTTTACCTTTTGAATTGGAACGCCTCTGAACAGGTTTGAGAGGTTTCCCGTTCTTCTCCAAATATTCTTTGAGAAGAATTTGATAATCGAGCTTTTGTAGAGTTTCAATGATTGGCAGCTCATCCACCTGGAGTTTTTGATAAGGCTTATTGACAGGCTTTTCAGTTGGCTTATCAAACATGTTTTTTCCAATCAGAAGGGTAAGTAATGTTCGAATCATTTGATCTTGGTACTTGATATATTCAAGCAAATAGGTTAATAATTGAGGTAACAACTTGTCACTTCCTTTATTAGGGATTTTTGAGTGTGTGGTTACCTCATAAATACCCTAATTTTAAGGGGGTGGCAAGTTTTTTT